>NZ_PDJU01000014.1 GCF_004116455.1 Arcobacter sp. F155 | reverse complement strand
TTCAGCATTAGGTTATGACAAGCCAATGAATGTTTATTTAAATCAGATGAAAAATGTTGCATAACGATACAGAGATAGGTGGAATTTAAATTACGAAATAGTTGTCTTGACTTTTAGTGGCATTATATATTTGTAGAAGGCTCTATACTACTTGAAGATACAGTACACTCAACTAGAATTTTAAAATTATTTCTAATAACATACTCTTCATTCTCAACATCTTTGTATAATCGCTCTAAATCTTTTTTTAGAATATTTCTATTTTCAAAACTATATATAAAAGCAAAAGAATCCCTATCTAGTTTATAAAGTTCTAAAAATCTATTTCGATACTGATACTCTTCTAAAAATCTTGTAATCGATTTTAATAGCTGATTTGCTACTTTATAACCATATGCATTTGCTACTTTCAAGAAGTTATCAATCTGTACAACTACTACTATCTTATCAAGGCTTTTATTGTTTTTGTACTCATAAAGTAAGCCCTCTTTATTTGAAAGGTTTGTCAAATTATCTGTTATCATCTGAGTTTTTAATTTATTTTTTAAATTGTCAGGTGCTTTTGAAAAATATATAATCAATGGTAAAAGTAATAATACCAATAAAATAAAGATTAAATATGTTAAATCTCTATCTTTCTCTTTTGAAGAAGCTAATTCATGATATTTTAAACCTAAAACAAGTCTTAAATCTTGACCATTTTTTAATTGCTTTAACCTTTTAGAATAAAAAGTATCAGAAGAGTATTCATCACTTTTTAAAGCTAAAGAAGTATTCTCATTTGCAAAGGCATCTTTAAATAAAAAAGTATCAAAAGTATTAGAAAGTATTCCATACTTTTTATTTGAATGTAAAATAAACTTACCCTTTTTATCTATAAGCATTACATCATATAAAACATTTTTTTCAAACTCTTCAAAGAACTCAGTCATATTTATATTTATAATCAAAATAGCACTCTTTCTACCTTGATTATCATTTACTACTGTTCCTAGTCTTAATGATGTTTGTTTAGGTATTACTATTTTCTCTTGTTCTATTTCTAAATCAATTTTAGAAAAGCCAACTTCATATGCTTCTAACTCTTTAAACTTTTGAAAATAGTCTCTATTTGACTTATCCTGTAACTCATTTGCAGGAACTATATGTGAAAATTTTTTTTCGTTTAGTCTTCCTAAAGAGACTCTATTTACACGTATCTTTTCCATCCCTTGCATATCTAATATTCTAATTTGTATTGCTTCAGGAAGTGTTCGTTGTATAGTTACAAGCAGTTGTTCCAGGTCTTCTTTCTTTTCATTTTTACTTATATACTCTTTTAAAAAACTGTTATGAGAAATAGCCTCTAAAGTTGAAATATAACTATCTATTTTAGATGAAAAGCCTTTCTCTTTTATTAATATCTTCTCTTTTATCCTATCCGAAGATAAGGTATTAATATCATTTTTATTTGAGATTTTAAAAGAAAAAATTAACAAAGCTAATAGTGCAAACACCATTAGAAAAAATAGTGTTAAAAAAGTATATTTATAATTTATTTTCTCCATCTTCAGTCCTACGTGAAATCATGTAATTTTATAATAGAAGGGTATCAAAATAGTGTCAAAAAAGTTTTATAGTTTGAAACTATTAGTTGTAATAAAAAAAGTTGCTTTAATAATTTTTATGTAATAATGACTATTATGGCAAAAGAATATAAAGTACAAAAAAAGAAAACAGTTGCAACAACTGTATCACAGACAGTGTTTAAAATCTTAGTTACAATTGCAATTATAATTTTTGCATTTCTAATTTATGATAAGATGAACTTCGGTAAAGGCGGTTTTGACTTTAGTTCTACAGATAAGAACAAAGAGATAAAACGTACACCAGAACAGCTAAAATGGTTTGATGACTTCAAGGGAGTAGAAAATGTTCCTACTAAAAAACAACTTGAAGAGAAAAATGAAAAGAAAGGTAATTTCTTAGGATTTGGTTCAAATTAATAGGAGAATAACATGGAAATAATTTTTATTATCTTCTCTATATTTCTATTTATTTTTGTAATCTTTGCCCTTTTTCAAAGCTATAAGTATTTTAAAACAATGAAAAAGTACAAAAAAAGAAAAGAAGAAGGTGCAACAAAAGAAGAACTTGAAAAAGAGTTCAAGTTCTTCGATTAAATAAATCTATCTTTCAGCTATTCTGTCTAAAGAAGCTTTAGCTAAAAATCTATCATAAAAGGCATTATCAAAACTCTGTTTTGCTTGTGTTAATAAAAAGTTTGCATTTATTAAATCTGTACTTGTAGATAAACCTTCATTAAATCTATTATTTACTATTTTATAGTTCTCTTTTGATTGCTCTAAAGATATCTTTGCAGTTTCATAGTTTAATTTAGAAACATCAAACTCTTCAACTGCATTTTCATATTGTAGTTTTATATTTAATTTTAACTCTTCTAAGTCTTCTTTTACTTGTAAAGACTTTTTTCTTAAAATAACAGTTTGAGCATAATCTGCTCCACCATTATATAAATTCCACTTTACATTTACAGTAGCTGTTGATTGCTCATCATAAGTTAACTCATCAGAGTTTAAAGAAGCGTCTTGTCCATACTTTGTATGTGCAAGATTCAAAGAAACCGATGGCAAAGCTGTACCATATGCATTTGCATTTTTTTGACTACTTAAAGCTTCAACTGTTTTCTTTAATGCTTTAATTTCACTTCTTGAAAAGATCTCTTCCTCTTTATAGTCAAAAGCAAAAACTGCATTTTTATTTAGGTCTTCTATTTTCTCACTTTTTGCTAAACTACCACCTAAAATATTTTTTAGGCTATACCAAGCAACTTTTGAATCAGCTTTTGCCCGTGCAAGATTTTGTTTAGCTTGAAGCATTTGTGCATTAACTTGAAGTAAATCATTTCTAGCTAATAAACCTTGTTCAAATCTATTTTCAGAATCTTTGTATTGCTTTTGTAATAATTTATATGCATTATCTAAAGTCTCAATATTCTTTAGACTTTTTAAATAAGATATATACTTTACTTTTGTTTCATATACTAAATCATATCTTGCAGCTTCTAAACTATATTTAGATGCCACCTTATTGCTTTTTGCTGCATCTAAATTATAGTAATCACTTAAACCACTAAAAAGATTGTATGATAAAACTGCACTTGCATTTGCGTTGTCTTTCCCTTCTCCAATATCATACTTATTTGCATTGTATGTATAAGAAGTATCTAATTTAGGTAAAAATCCTGCTTGATTTTTAGTCACATTAGCTTTTGCTTCATCATAAATATATTGTTGTTTTATATAGCTGTTGTTATTTGTTAATGCTTTATCTATAGCTTCATTTATATCTAAAGCATATAGATTTACCCCTAAAAATGTTAGGGGCAAAAGTTTTAGTATTTTTTTATTCATCTACTACTCCTTATGCTTTACTTACGTCAACTGGTTCTTGTACTTCTTTATTTTTAACTCTTTGCTCTAATTTAATGAAGAACATTAAAAGTGCAGGAGTTACAAAAATAGTAAAGATAGTTGAAAATGCTAATCCACCTGTAATTACAGAACCTAATCCTCTATAAAATTCACTTCCTGGTCCTGGAATTAAAACTAATGGTAACATACCAAAAACTGATGTCATAGATGACATATAAATAGGTCTAACTCTTGTTTTTGTTGCTGCAATTACTGCTTGCTTATGTTCCATTCCTTTATTTCTAATATAATTTAAACTTTGGTGAACTATTAAAATTGCATTATTTACAACAATACCAACTAAAATAATAAACCCAAGCATAGTTAAAATATCCAAAGTCTGTGGAGCAATAAAGGTATTTGTCAATGCTAAACCAATAAATCCACCCGCTGTTGCTAAAGGAACTGTAAACATAATAACAATTGGATACAAGAAGTTTCCAAATAATGAAGCCATAAGTAAATAAACAATTACAAGAGCTAAAATAAAGTTTCCAAGAAGTAAACCTATTGTCTCTGTAAGTTTATCAGCTGTTCCAGACATACCAACTTCTACTGAAGGAGGAATCATTCCTTTTGCTTTCATTCCTTCAAGCATACCACCAATAATTTTCATTGTCTCTTCTATAGTCATTCCTTGTGGAGGAGTAACTTGAAGAGTAATTGTTCTTTTTCCATCTAAGTGTCTAATCTCAGAAATACCAGTTGTAAACTCTGTTGTTGCTAAAGATGATACAGGTACTAAAGAAGCATTTGGTAAAGCAATTTGTGAAGCTAAAATATCCTCAGGAGAACTTATTTGGCTCTCATTGGCTTTTAATACTAAATCAATTTTCTTTTTACCCTCTTGCTCAAAGTCACCAATCTTTCTTCCATCCATTAAAACATCAACTGTTACACCTAAATCTCTTGAACTAAGTCCTAATGCTCTTAAAGCATCTTGATTTGGTCTAAGTCTTACTTCTGGATAAAGAAGTTCAACTGATGGTACAGGTCTAACTTGTGCACCTTGTACTGATTGCATTGTTGCACCAAATAGTTGAGAACCTACATTTGCAATGTCTTCAATCTTTTCACCAGAAATATCAATATTTACAACATTTCCTTCACCAATTCCATCTTCAAAAACACCTGATTGAATTGATACACCAAATACTGATGGCATAGAGTTTACAAGAGGAGCAAACATTGGAATTAAATCTCTTGCTCTATCTTCATGAACAGAAGTTCCACCAAATAAGTTAAAGTCTCCAAATGAAACAAAGAAGGCTCTATTTAACCCAGGGATATCTCCAACATCTTTATTTACATGAGGTTCAATACCTTTCATTAAATATGCACCCATTTCATATCTTTCTTCGTAAGATAATCCAGGAGGAGCAATTAAGATATTAAAAATTAAGTTCTTATTTCCTTGAGGTAAATAATCAAGTTTAGGAAACAGTGTATAAATAATACCTACAGATAAAATAGCCAATGATAAAATTGTAATCACTTTTGATTTTACATCTTTAAGTGACAGTTTTACAATAGACATTATAAACTCAACTGCTTTATGTCCAAATTGAGCTATCTTTCCTGCATCTTTTGGTTCTTTTTTAGAGAAAGATGCAAACTTTTTCCAAAGCATTGGAATAACCGCAATTGAAACAAATAATGAGAATGTTACTGCTGATGTTACAGCAATTGCAATATCTTTAAATAGTTGTCCCGCTTCATCTTCTAAGAAAATAATTGGTAAGAATACAGCAATAGTCGTTAACGCTGAAGCAATCAATGCTCCCCAAACTTCACTTGCACCTTTATAAGCAGCTTCTGAGATTGACTCCCCTGCTTTTCTATGTCTATCAATATTTTCTAATACAACAATGGCGGCATCAACTAGCATACCAACGGCAAAGGAGATACCTGCTAATGAAATAGTATTTAAACTTCTTCCCATAACTGATAGAATAATAAATGTACCAATAATAGAAATTGGGATAGCAACTGATACAACAGCTGTTGGAGATAAACTTCTTAAGAAGATTATTAAAATAATAACAGCTAATATACCACCAATGATAATATTCTTTTGAACTAAATCAACCGAACCAACAATATATGGTCTCTCATCATAAATCCAGTGAATTTTTAAACCTTGTTCTTTTAAAACTCCTGCATTTAAATCATTTACTACTTTTTCAACATCATTTGTAAGTTTTACAACATTTACCTCAGAACTTGGCTGAACACCTAAGAAAATACCATCTTTTCCTAGGAACATTGCGACTGTACTTGGAGTTTCATATCCAAAGTTTACTTTCGCAATATCTTTTACTCTAACTCTTTGTTCTCTATTTGAGATAAGAATAACTTCTTCAATATCTTTTATTGATTTAAACTTATGAACTGTTCTAATTCTATAAGAACGTCTTTCTAAGTTTTGAAGTCCTGCAGAAACATCCACATTTTCATTTTGTAAAATATTTATAACCTGTGAGATAGTAAGACCATAAGAGGCAAGTTTGTTAACATCAAACTCAATTTGCATCTCTTGTTCTCTTCCACCACCACCCATAGTTCCAGAAACACCCTCAACTCTTCTAATTGCAGGTTTTATTTCATCTTCAAAGAATGTTTTATATTCATCAACATGTCTTGGGTTATTATCTAATGTTTGAAGCATCATCCAAATAACTGGGCTAGCTGTTGCTGTTTCAATTACTGGTTCTTCTACATTGTTTGGATAAGAGCTTACTTCATTTAATTTATTTGATACATCTTGTAATGCAGCTCTTAAATCTGTTCCTAATTTAAAAGTTAAAGTAACTTCACCATAATCATCTTTTGAACTAGATTCGTACTCAATTAAGTTATTTAAACTCTTTAAAGTATCTTCTTGTTCTTCAATTATCTCTCTTTCTATCTCATAGGGAGTTGCACCAGGCCATACTGTTGTGATTTTAATCTCTGGCTTAGTAACAGTGGGAGTTAATTGATAAGGAAGTTTTGATAATGATAAAAAACCAAAAAGAACAACAATAAGTACTGAAACTATTATTGTAACGGGGTTTTTTATTGAAAACCTAATTAAATCCATTATTTACCTTATTATTTATTTAATACTTTTACTGGTGAGTTAGGGAATACTCTTTCATTTCCTTTGCTAACTACATCCATACCTTCACTTAAGCCTTGTGCTGAAATTGCTATTTTATCTCCAAGATATCCTATAATTTGTACAGGCATCATTTGAGCAGTCATCTTATCCGTAATTGTAAATACAACATTCTGTCCAAATCTTTTAATAACTGCATCTCTTGGTACAACTAAAGCTTCTGTTTTTCCATTTTTTGAAAGGCTTACTTTTGCTTCTTGTCCATCAAAAACAAAACCATCTTTAATATCAGCCTTAAATTTAACAGGGAAAGTTCTTGTTAGTTTATCTCCAGCTGGAATTGCTGCTATTAATTTTGCTTTGAAACTATTATTTGCAACTGTTACATCATAAATATCATTTTTCTTTAATCCATTTATAACTGATAAAGGAATATTAAAAGTAATCTCTACTTTTGAAGTATCCACAACTGTTACAGCAGGACTTCCAGCATTTACCCACTCACCTAAATCAACATGTCTTTCTACAACTACAGCATTATAAGGAGCTTTGATTCTTTTCTTAACTGCTTGTATTTGTAACTCTTGTAAAGTACTTTTTGCTGCAATATACTTTACTTTAATATCATCAAACTCTTTTTGAGAAATAGATTTATTTTCAAGTAGTTTTGTATATCTTTCATAATCTCTTTTAGTACTTGTTGCAGTTGCTTTTGCTGATTGAATTTGTGCATTTAAAATATCAGCATCAATTTGAACTAAAGTTTTGTTTTTCTTAACTTTATCTCCAATTTCAAAATTAATTGCTTTTACAACACCAGAATTTTGTGCTGCTAATACTGATTTTTTATCAAACTTAATTGTTCCAACAAACTCTTGTAACGGGTTAACCTCTGATTTTACAACCTTTGAAGTCTCTACTAATGAAGGACCTCCCATTGCAAAAAGTGAAGCAGAAAAAATAGTTATACTTAACAATTTTTTTATCATTATTTTTCCTCTTTAATTAACTTGTTTGTAATCTTTTGTACCATAGGTGCTACAAAAAATACGATTGGGAAAGCACATACAAACGCTTTTACAAATGCTTCCATCCACTTTAATATAAATCCATCAATAAATCCTAGATTAATGAATGTGATCACCATACTCATAATAAAACTCATAAACAAAGACATGAAAAAAGCAAAAGTTAGTCTTCTATATTTTGGGTCTATCATTTTTTAATCTCAATTAACTGTAATATTGTTCCAATAAACCTTTCATAATCTGCTCTAACATCAAAATTAGCTTGACTCATTTTTCTTAGTGCAAGTCCTTTGTGGTAAGTTAAAATTCCATCTGATAAATTAAGAGCTTCTTTTTTTATCTCACCATTATTTATAGACTCTTCTAAAATTTTAATAAGCTCTCCACCAAAATATTCATTTTTCTCACAATTAAACTCTTTCATTGGTAAGTTCTCTTCTGCTAAAACAATTGATAAAAACTCTTTATAGCCATTGAAATGTTTCATATTCTCTTCTGTATCATTTAATACAAAATCAAAAAAAAGTTCAAATTTCTCTTCAATAGTATTTAACTTTGCAACTTCTTTAGTAAACTCTTGATGATGCTGTTCAATATGCATGTTTATAATTTCAAAAATAATGTCATCTTTGTTTTCAAAATATTCATAAATAGTTCCCTTACCAATACCTGCAGTTCTTGCAACCTCAGCTACAGTAAGTTTTTTCATGCCTACTTCATGGATTAAATCAGAGCAAGAAAGTGCAATTTCTCTTCTTTTTTCTTCTTTATTTATTTTTCTAGGACTCAAATCTTTATCTCCTTCCAGATAAAAAGTAATCAAAAATTTAACTTTTTGACTGACCGTCGGTCAATTACTCAAAAAGAAGTATAAAGAAATAGAACTTAAATTACTTTTAAAAACTGACCAATGGTCAGTTTTTAAGTTTAGTCTTTATTTTATTATAAAAAAATGTCTAAAAAGTGGTATGATTATGAAGAACAAGAAAGCTGTAGGTTTGCGTGTTCTTGAGGAGTTGGTTTTGAGTATCTTTCAAACTCTTTATGCTCATCAAATGGGCTTTGGGCAATTTTTAATAAATCATTTACTAAAGAAAAATCACCCTCTTTTGCTTTTTCAATAGACTCTTGAAGCATATAGTTTTTGATTACATATTTAGGATTTGTTTTTTTCATTAATTTTTTCATAGACTCAAAGTCTTGATTTTGTTTTTTACAAGTATCTTTATACATTTCAAACCACTCTTCTAAAGGTTGTCTAATAGGAACTATATCTAAAACATTTGAAAAGTCTTCAAGTGAATTTATATTTGTAAGTTCCCAGAAGAAGCAGTTATAATCACACTTTGATACTTCTAAAGCTTCTAATAATGAAACTACTAAATTTAAATTTGAATCACCACTTAGGTTATCATCTAAACCTAATCTTTTATTCATAAGCTCTAAGTAGTGTTTTTGATTTGCTGACATAAAAGTTTGTAAATACTCTATTAGTTTATTTACGTCGCAAACATCTTTTAAAGCATAAGCTAAAACTTCTAAATTCCATTTTGCGATATGTGGCTGATTATTATAAGAGTATCTTCCTTCTACATCCGTATGATTACAAATACACATCATCTCAAAATTATCCATAAAAGCATATGGACCATAATCAATTGTAAGTCCTGATACTGACATATTGTCTGTATTCATCACTCCATGCATAAATCCATATGCCATCCACTGAGACATTAATTTTGAAGTCTTATCTACAAGCTCAAAATAAAACCTCTCATAACTATAGTCTAAGTTTTTTAGATGAGAATAACTATTGTCAATTACATAATCAAGTAACTGTTTTAAATGTTTCGTATCTTTTTGTTTTGCAAAATACTCAAATGTTCCTATTCTTATCCAAGAAGGAGACATTCTTAAAACTATTGCTGCTGTTTCTTCTTCCTCATAAGATCTATGAACAGGATGATTTGAACCAATAATTGCTAGTGCTCTTGTTGTAGGTATTCCTAAAGCATGCATAGCTTCACTCATAATATATTCTCTAATACTAGAACGTAGAACAGCCCTTCCATCACCTTGTCTTGAATATCTTGTAAGCCCTGCTCCTTTTGTTTGTAAATGCCAACCATTTACACTTCCAAAATTTATAGCTCTTCCATCACCTAATTGAGGAACATAATATCCAAACTGATGTCCAGAATAAGCTTGTGAATAAGTAGTTGAGCCTTTTAAAGTTTTCTTTCCATTTACAAAGTCAACAAACTCTTGTGTTTCACACTCACTGTAATCTAGAGATATTAAATCACATGCTTGTTTAGAATAACTAATTAGATGAGCATCATAAAGTGCTTGTGGTTCAACCTTTTGGTAAAACTTTTCATCAAAATCAAAATAATCACACTCTACTTTTAGCTCATCTAGTTTCATTAATACCTCTTTATATTTTGGGAATTATAAAATAAGATATTTTTTATCTGATTTAACTAAACAAATACTTTACAAATTTAAGCTACATTATAAAATAAATTAAAAGGAGAAAAGATGAAAAAACTTTTATTTCTATTTTTATTTAGCTTTTCTTCACTATTCGCTTTTGAAGAACTTTCAGAGATAGATTTTGAAGAAAAACTAGAAAATAAAAATGTAATTATTGATTTTTATAGTGTATATTGACCTGCTTGTAAGGTTCTGGGTCGGAACATAAAAGAGTATAGTAAAAACAAGCAAGAAAATGTAACTATCTATAAAGTAAATGTAGGAAAAGAGATGAATATAGCAAAACACTTTGATTTACTCGGAGTTCCTGCTCTTGCATACTTAAAAGATGGCAAACTTTTAATTCTTGAATACGGAATTAAAAGTGTCGAACAACTTAAAGCATACGAAAAAGAGTATTTCAGTAAGTAGTTTTACTTACTGAAATGCCACTTCTATGAATCCTTACAGTATCTGCCTTTTTTATTATATTTTAACTTATTTTCTTTCTTTATATGATTAGTAACCTCTTTTAAAAGGTCTTTAGCTACGAACAATTCTTTTTTATTAAAATAATTTAAACTCCAAATAGCTATTGCTTTTTCAATATTTTCCTTTACCTTTTTACATTCTTTCGATTCTTTATAGATAAAAGATATATTGTTATAACTAATTGCTACATCTGGATGCTTATCCCCGAATATCTCTTCTCTTAATAATAATGCTTTATTTTGATACTCTAAGGCCTTATCTAAATCTCTTTTATCTTGATAAACAATAGATATATTATTATAACTATTAGCTACATCTGGATGTTTATATCCTAATATATCTTCTCTTAATAACAATGCTTTACTTTGAAATTCTAAAGCCTTATCGAAATCTCCTTTATCTTGATAAATAGTAGATATATTATTATAACTATTTGCTACATCTGGATGTTTATATCCTAATATATCTTCTCTTAATAATAATGCTTTATTTTGAAACTCTAGAGCCTTATCTACTTCTCCTTTATCTTGATAAATAGTAGACATATTGTTATAACTAGTCGATACATCTGGATGTTTCTCGCCTAATATCTCTTCTCGCAATAGCAATGCTTTATTTTGAAACTCTAAAGCTCTATCTAACTCTCCTTTGTCTTGATAAATAGTAGACATATTGTTATAACTAGTTGCTACATCTGGATGTTTCTCGCCTAATATCTCTTCTCGTAATAGCAATGCTTTATTTTGAAATTCTAAAGCTCTATCTAACTCTCCTTTAGCTTGATATATTAAGGATATATTATTATAACCAGTTGCTACAAGTGGATGTTTGTTTCCTAATATCTCTTCACTTAATAGCAATGCTTTATTTTGAAATTCTAAAGCCTTATCTAATTTTCCTTTAGCGTGATAAATAATAGATAACAAAATTTCACTTTTAGCAATAAACTCTGACTTTTCAGGATAAATACTTTTTCTTATTTCATACACTTTTTCTTGGTAAAAAAATGCATTATCATATAAACCTTGGGAATAATAAATATTAGTTAGAGAGTCATATAAAGCACAAGTTATTTCATTTTTTATATGAGAATATAAAGATAAAAAAGATTCTATTATTGGAATATAAGCACCTAGTTTATTAGCAATAAGTGTACTATCATCTGGATTTATATACTCACCAATATTTTTTATTACAAATGAAACATCATCATATTCTAATTTATAGTTATCTAAAATAAAAGTTTTAATAATCTGATGAAGCTTATAAGTATTGTCTTTTTTATTTAACCAACCATTTTCTACTAGCTTTTGAAGTTTTACTTTTAACTTTTCTATACCTAAACATTTTTCTAATACTTCATACGCTATTTCAAGAGATGGAAAAAAGGCTAAGAGCTGTAATAGATATTTTAATTCATCCTTCTCTACAGATACGAAGTGTTTATTGAATGTATTTTGTAAATGTTCTTCAAAAGTTTTATTATCCTTTGAGTCAATTTTTGAGACAGTTTGATTTGTTATACTTTCTCTTAACTCTTCTAAATCAATGTATTCTCTTTTTAGTGAACTTGCTGTTAAGTTTATAAATAAAGGATGATTATCTAAGTACTCTAAGATATCTGAAATATTTTCATCTTTATTATAAATACTTAAAAATAAATCTTTTGCATCTTTGGGATTTAAGGTATCTAAATTTAATTGGTTTTTTACATCTATATCTGTAATTCTTGTAGTTATCAATAAATCAAAATTTGTATTTAATGGCTTTATTTTATCAAAATCTTCTCTTTTTTCTAGGTTATCAAGAAACAATAGATTTTTTTGAGGTAGACTTTGAAGTCTTTGAATAATAGTATCAAAATCATCTTCATCTTCTAAAGACAATTTTTCTTTCAGTTTTGTTTTAAATAACTCTTCTATTGATGAAGTATCGCTTACCTCTATAAAAGCTACATTTTTATAATTGTGTTTATTTTCATGAAAATATCTTGAAGAAATTTCACTTTTACCTACTCCTCCTATTCCATTCACTATATAAGTTAGACTATCAGAACTTAACCTTTGTTTTATCTCTTCAAGTTCTTCTTGCCTTCCTATAAAATAATCTTTATTTTCAGCAGGTAGAGAAGTTAGTGCATTAAAACTGTTTTTATTTTCAGAAGAAATATCTATATCTATTTGAGTTTTAAGAGAGTTTATTTTATCTATTAAAGGTTGACCATGATTTTCATACTCTATTACTTTTATATTTTCATTCAGATTACTTGGTCTTGAACCTTTTTTCAAAAGAATATAGTGTTCATGTGAATTTCCACCAAATATTTCAACAGTTCTGTTTAACTGTTTTACAAAAAAATCATCATCTAAACTAAAACCTATAAACAAAAGTGATTTAGTATTAATTGTAGTTCTTAAAGCTTCTAAAGCAGATTTATGTTTACTCTCATTTGGATTTTCTGTATAAAAATCATTATAAGATTTTGAAGTAAGTATTATATCATCTGGGTTATCTTCAAATCCATGTAAGTGCCATACTGTAGACTTATTAACCCCATCTCTTCCTAAGTTAGCTTGCTCATATTTTGACTGAATATCCCAATGAGATAAGTTTTCATCTTCACATGCTTTATGCAAAACCTTATCATAGTTTGTTGTAATAATAAGGTTTGTATTAAGGTTCCATATAGCTTTTGGTAAATCATATGTAGTTTCATCAATAGTATTGTAATCTATATCTAAAACTTTTTTTAATGCTTTATTGAAATCATTTTTTGACATTCTTTTTTCAATCATATCAGCAATTTCTAAATAATCACAGTGTTCATCTTCTAAAAAAAGTTTTATCGCACTTTTTTGCTTTTCTTTTTCTATTTTTTCACTAAGTTTAATAAGTAACTCTTTCCAGTCAAAAAAAGCATTTAAGCCATCTTTATATTTTATATTTTTAGAAATACCTGCACCAACAAAAGGAATAACTTTTTTTTCTTCAATAAGCCTTTTTAGTTCATTTATCATACAACACCATAATTTTTTAATTTATATTATCTAACTTTTTCTAAGAATTAATTTTATTTACCTTCAAGTATAAGTAAAAATTATAACTGTATTTACTATATATTTACTCTTAGAAAATTTTAGCTATAATCCACGAAAAAACTAGGACTATTATGAAAGATTTGCATGTTGAAACCTCATTAAGCCATATAGCTAAATTTGCTCCATTTGAAGATGTAGCAGGTGCTTCACACTTTCCTATTTATAATACGGGAACTTTTGATTTAAAAAAGCAAGATGGAGATAAGATTTATGACTATACAAGAAGTGATAACCCAACAAGAGAAATGCTTGAAAACCTATTTACGCAAGTAGAAGGTGGAGCTGGTTGTGTTTGTACACATACTGGTATCGCTTCAGTTGCACTTTTATTTGAAACAGTTTTAAAAGCAAATTTTCAAATTCTAGTTGAAGCAGATTGTTATGGTGGAACATTTAGATTACTAAAAGTATTTAAAGAAAAATACAATGTAACTGTACACTTTGCTGACTTTACTAAATTTGATGAAATGGAAGAGATTTTAAAGAACAATCCTATTGATTTAGTTCTTTGTGAAAGTCCTACAAACCCAGGGTTAAAAATCATTGATTTAGAAGAAGTAGCTAAGCTATCACATAAATACCATTCGCTTTTTGCAGTTGATAACTCACTTGCAACATTTATTTCTCAAAAGCCACTAGATTTAGGAGCTGATTTCTCACTATTTTCTACAACTAAATACATCTCTGGACATGGAGCTGTTGTTGCAGGTGCAATTGTTGCTAAAACTCAAGACTTAGCAGAACAAATTCACTACTACGCAAATGCAGGTGGAAGAAGTCAAAATCCAATGGATGTATATCTTATCACTTTAGGTATTCCAACACTTAAAGTTAGAATGAGAGAACACCAAAACCTATCTATTAAAATTGCACAATTCTTAGAAGAACAAGATTATATTACTAAAGTAACTCACCCTGCTTTAGAGTCTCACCCTCAATATGACTTAGCTCAAAAACAAATGGAGTATATTCCTGGTGTATTCTGTGCTGATTTTGAAAGCTTAGAGTTAGCAGAGAAGTTTATTGAAAACACTAAAATCTTTGGAGAAAAGTGTTCATTTGGAAGTCCTGATTCAAGAATTGAAATTCCTGCAAAAATCTCTCATGCATCATTCTCTAAAGAAGAGTTAGAAGCAATTGGAATAGCAGAAGGAACAGTTAGATTCTCTATTGGGTTAGAGAATATTGATGATTTAATTGAAGATATAAAGCAGGCAGTAAAATAATAATGAGTGAAAACTATTTCAATCACATTCCTTGTGGGCAAACACTTCCTGTAAACAATATCCATGCAGTATCTGTCTCTATGCCAAATATTCAAGATGTGATTGATTATGAAGAACAGACACCTGAGATTCTAGAGGTTATAAAAAGTGGTTATCCAAGATTTATGCTTCACCCATATTTAAAAGAGTTAGCACTTTATATAAAAAAGAAGTACAAAGTAAATGATACCTATGAAGTTGTACTTTTAAGTTCTCAAAGAGCAGTTAAACTTGTAAGTGATAAATACTATATTCACAATAAAATAGAAATAGATGAACCCTTTGGTGTGATTTTAGTTCAAAATGGAACATCACAACTGCAAAGGGTTTTAAGTTATATTCAACATGTAGGATGTAATCTTTCTTCAAGACTAGCGGAGCTTTACCTTTTTGAAAAAGGTTTACTAAAAGAGCTTCATAAAGAAGAATTAGAAAATAAAGATGATGCAAAAGATATAATCATATCTACTTTAGCAAATGCTTATAAACAGCCATGTGAAAATGTACACTTAGCTCCTTCAGGTATGAATGCTATTTATTCAGTTGTAAGAGGTATAAACTCAATACAAGCAAGAAATGGAAGAACAGTCTTAGTTCAACTAGGCTGGCTTTATTTAGATACTATGAATATTGTAAACCATCATTATCAAGAGTCAAAAAGCTTTCCTCACCTTGATAGATTAGATTTACTAGAAGAGTATTTAAAAGAAGAAGGACTTAAAGTAAGTGCTATTATTACAGAACTTCCAACAAACCCTTTACTAAAATGCCTTGATATAAAAAAGCTTAGAGAGCTTTGCGATAAGTACAATATTCCATTAATCATTGATACAACATTTGCAACGCCTTTTAACCTTGATTTAACAGACTATGCAGATATCTTTGTAGAATCACTTACAAAGTTTGCCTGTGGAAATGCAGATGTTTTAATGGGAGCAATTATTTTAAATAAAAAACACCCTTTATCTCATATGAATTGGGAGTTTTTTAAACACTGTGAACCTGTATATATAAAAGAGCTTCAAAGGTTAGCTTATGAAATAAAAAATTATGAAAAAAGAGTAAAAACTATTTCAACAAATACTAAAAAGCTTATTTCATATCTTGAAAACTCTAAACTGATAAAAAAAGTTTATCACTGTATGGATGAAGAAAATAAAGAGCTTTATTCTCAAACTATTATTGATGACAACTCATATTGTGGAGTTATATCTATTGAGTTTACAAAACCTTTAACACAAACCTATGATAAGTTAAATTTTGCAAAGGGACCAAGTCTAGGTACAGAGTTTACTCTTCTTATGCCTTATACCTATTTAGCACACTATGATTTAATACTTACAAAAGAGGGAAGAAAGCACTTAGAAGATGTTAAACTACCAATAGATTTAATTCGAATTTCAGTTGGGGTTGAACCTATTGAAGAGATAATCAATGAGTTCAAAAAACTAGAAGAATAACTTAGAGTTTAAGTACCCCTTGAACTCTATTTGTAGTATCATTTTTAGATAAACTTAGTCTTACAACTGAGTTTTCATTTGCTTTTAGATTATGCATAACATCACCATCTAAAGCAACAATATCACCTTTTACTAAAGAAAAAATCTCTTCCTTTACTCCAAAAGCAATAGAACCTTCAACTATTTCAACTGTAATTGGAAACTTTGTTTTATGGTCTTTCATTATTTGATTTTTTGTAAATACTATTCTTATCTCTTTTCTATTTTCATCATCAAACATAGGTGTTATTAAAACTTTTTCTTCACTATATTCTATATTGTCATAAATATTAAACTTTTGCATTTGAAAACCTTTTTATTGGAAGTATAATCAAATACAAAAGCTTAGCTGTTGATTTCAATCAATTAAAAAATCTGAGCGTTTAAAAATAGAAAGATTCCTAAGATAAACATTACTATTGGTGCAATTATTTCTAAGGCATAAGTTATTTTATGAGATTTTTCACTTAGGTTTTTAACACTAACACCTAAAAATGAACTTGCAAAAATCACAAGCCCCATTCCAAAACTAATAGCAATAGAAGCTAAAATAACTGCAAAATAAGTTTCTAGAACAAAAGCATAAATAAACAATACAACAGTACCAGGACAAGGAATTATTCCTGAAGTTATTACAAAATATAAATCTTGCTTCATAAAGTTTGGTTTTAAACTATTTGTTGTTTCAGGTTTACTTGTACTCCAAGGACTTTGTGATGTTTTAGCAGGAGTTGAACAACAAGAGCTACAAGAACAACCTTTGTTTTTAAGTTTTCTATATAAAATATAAATAGCTAAAGCCATAATAAGTACAGCAGAAAACTTTGTTAAAATTTCAACAGAGTCATTTACAAAGTTATTTAAAACTGACTGTAAAACAAAAATAGAAACAATAACTAAAATCAAAGCTCCAACTATATGAATAAAAGCACTAGCTTGTGATATTGCAAAAGCTTTTGTATATGAGCTTTTATTTGCCATAAAATATGAAAAGGCTAAAGACTTTCCATGTCCAGGTCCTAAAGCATGAATAACCCCATAAACAAAAGATACAACTAAAAGCATAAGTAAAGCTAGATTATCACCATTTTCAATTCTTACAAGATAATATTTAACTTTTTTAACAAAATCTTTTAAAAGAGATTCATTCTCTTCTTGTTTGTTTTGTTCTTCATATAAAGTTTGCTCTTCAACTTTTTCGTTTGTTTGCTCTATTTGTTCAATATTATTTTGTTTCTCAGAATTTTGAGCAAGTGCACCTTCAAGGGTGAAGTTAAAAATCAACTCCTCTCTTGTAAATACTTTTATTGTTTTAACATCTTCTATTTTATTGATTTTAGATAACTTATCAAAATGCACTAATATAAAATAGTTTTCATCATCACTTACTCTAAAATATAAAGCATGTTCATTTTTTACTTCAAAATTTAAATCAATTGTATAATCAAAATGTAAAATAGAGTTCTTAATATAAACTCTTTTTTCTGATACATTAATAGGAAGAAAGCTGTTTTTATCTAAAGTCTTAGAATAAGAAAGCTGTACAAGATAATCTCTTGGAATAACATATTCATAAATAGCTTCCCCTATAAGTTCCAACTCATCTTTATCAAAGAAATTATTGGCATTTTTATCATAAACCTCTTTTAAAGAGTCAGTAAAATCTTTTGTTAAAACCCAAGTAACTTTTGCAGTATTTATTTTTTTAGGTGAAGCATCAACTTCAATATAGAATTTTGTTTCAGGAGAGTAGACAGTACAAATAGCGCACCCATAAAGTGCACTACTTGAAATAAATAAAAATAGAAATATTTTACTTATAAGAGTTTGCAATTTCATTTGCTACTTTTAGTAAGTTTTTATCCCAGTTTTCAGCTAATGGGTCTATCACAACAACATTTGATTTGATAGTACCTGAGATTGTTTTAGCACCTTTTTTTGAAAATTGTGGAGCTACAAATACAACTTTAATATCATGTTTTTTTGCTTCTTCAATTAACTCAACTAACTGAGAAGGTTTTGGCTCTTTTCCTTCAATCTCAATAGCTATTTGCTCTAAGTGATATTTCTTTGCAAAATATCCCCAAGATGGATGAAATACCATGAAAGCTTTATGTTCATACTTTTTTAAAATAGATTTTAATTGAGCATCTAAAGACTCTAATTCTATTAAAAATGTTTGTAAATTCTTTTTATAAAACTCTTTGTTCTCTGGATCAATTTTAACTAATTCTCTATAAATAATCTTTGCTTGATTTTTAACTAATGTTGGTTCTAACCAAATATGAGGATCAAGTCCAGTATGCTCATGTCCATGGTCATCTGTTTTCTCTTCTTTGTGTTCATCATGATCTTTATGTTCATCTTCGTGGTCGTGATGTGCATGGTTATGCTCTGGTCCATCATGGTCATGGTGAGCGTGTTCATCTTCATGGTCGTGCTGAGTATTCCCATTTTCTTCATGCTTAGCTAAATGCTCATCATGGTCATGGTGAGAATGAGCTGCCATTTCTATTTTTTTGATACCTTCTGAAGTATCAACTATCTTCATATCTTTATTTGCATTTTCAAACTTCTCTAACCAAGCATTTTCAAAAGGAACACCAATTGCAAAATAGATTTCAGAATTTGCTAGCTTTTTCATTTGAGATACTTTTGGTTCATACGTTGCAGGAGAAGCTCCTGGCTTAACCATAACATTTACATTTATTTTATCGCCAGATATTTTTTCAACAAAAAACTTTTGAGGCACTATACTTACGGTAACCTCTTTAGAAAATAAAATTGCAGTAAATGCAAAAAAAGTTATAAGAATATTTTTCATATATTACCTTTATGATATTATTTTGCAACCCAGTTGCATTTATTTGAAATAGTAGTATATTAAAACTTTTATGCAACTTAGTTGTATTTTTTAGCTTTCTTAGTATAGAAAATTTAAAATTAATAAGATATAATCCAAATATGAACATAGAAAAAATAGCTAACGAATCCAACGTAAAACTAACAACTGCTAGAAGAGCAATCTTAGAAATACTTATTAATACAAAGCGTCCTTTATGCTATGAGGACATAAAAGATGAACTAAAAATGGACAAAGCTACATTTTATAGAAATATTTCTATTTTTGAAGAACAAAACATCATTACTTCATTTGAATCAAATGATAGAAAAAGATATTTTGAATTTCAAAAAAGCGAGCATTCTCACTTTATTTGTACAGCCTGTTCAAAAATCGAGTGTATCCATGAAAGCCCTACATTTAATCTAACAGGGTATAAAATAGATAATATTGTTATAAAGGGTATTTGCCCAAATTGTTTACAAAAAGGAAATTAACATATGATTCAACCATTGATTACTTTAGAAAAGTTTATCAATAAAGAAGCCCTAAGTGGAATCTTATTATTTGTTGCAACTGTTGCTGCTGTAATTGTTGCTAACTCAAGTCTTGGACAAGCATATTATGACTTATGGCACTTACCTCTTGGTATAAATATTGGAGAAATAAAAGTCTCAATGACACTGACATATTGGATTGATGATGCTTTAATGGCATTATTTTTCCTAATGGTTGGTTTAGAAATAAAAAGAGAGATGTTAATTGGAGAGCTTTCAACAATAAATAAAGCTTCTTTTCCATTAATTGCAGCAGTTGGTGGTATGGCAATCCCAGCACTAATATATGTAGCATTAAACCCTAGTAATCCTTTAGGATTTGGTGTTCCAATGGCAACAGATATTGCTTTTGCTCTTGGTATTTTAATGCTTTTAGGAAAAAGAGTTAATCCAGCATTAAAACTATTTTTAGTTGCTTTAGCAGTAGTTGATGATTTAGGTGCTGTTTTAGTTGTTGCAACTGTTTATACAAGTGATATTCAATCACAATACTTCATCCATGCAGGTATTATTTATGCACTTATTTGGCTTTTAAATAAAAGAGGTGTAACTAATCTTTTACCTTATCTTTTATTAGGTATTGCTCTTTGGGTTTATATTCATGCAATTGGTATTCACGCAACTATTGCTGGTGTTTTATTAGCTTTTGCTATTCCAATTAGTTCAAAGATTGATGAAAAAGAGTTTATCAATGATACAAGACAATCAGTAGATGAGTTTGAAAAAAATATGGATGAAGTTCCTGTTTTAAATCATCATCAAATTGATGCATTAGAAACTATTGGTTATGGATATGATAAAGTTCAAAATCCACTTGTAAGATTAGAGCATAACTTACATGGCTTATCAGCATTTTTTATTATGCCTTTATTCGCATTCTCAAATGCAGGGGTTTTAATTGACTTCTCAACGGTTCATGCAAACCTACCAATTGTTCTTGGTGTAGTAATTGGTCTTGTTATTGGTAAACCAGTTGGTATTTTAGGGTTCACTTATTTAGCGCACAAATTCAAAATTGTTAAGAAACCAGATACTATTTCTTGGAGTGAAATTTTAGCAGTTGGGTTTATTGCTGGTATTGGGTTTACGATGTCAATTTTTATTACTCATTTAGCCTTTGTTAGTGAAGAAGTAATTGCCGCAGTTAAACTTGGTGTATTTGCAGCTTCATTTGTTGCTGCTGTTATTGGTGTTATTTTACTACTTAGAGTTAAAAGAAATTAACAATTTTTTAACACAAGTAATATAAAATATTCCCAAAAATTATAAAAGGCATAAAATGAAAAAAACTCTACTTGGATTATTAGTAGCTGGTTCTACTTTATTTGCTTCATCTATTGAAGTAAAAGACTCTTATGTAAGAGCTACACCTCCAGGGTTACCAAACTCTGCTGCATTTATGACAGTTGTTAATACTAGTGATAAAGATGTTGCTATTGTTAAAGCATCATCAATAGTATCAAAAGTTGTTGAATTACATACTCATGATATGAAAGATGGTGTTATGAAAATGTATCAAGTTCCAAAAATTGATGTTGCTTCAAAATCTGAAACTGTTTTAAAACCAGGTGGTTTCCATATTATGTTAATTGGATTATATAATCCTTTAAAAGTGGGTGAAAATGTTGAGTTAACATTAGAACTATCTAATGGAGAAACAAAAACTATCACAGCTACTGTTAAAACTGTAATGGGTGGAATGAAACACCATGGGCACAAAATGAATCATGGAATGAAACACTAGTTTCATGGCTGATAAAAAACAAAGCAATCTTAAAAGTATAATACTACAACTTGGTGTTGTACTTTTAATTGTTGCAGGATACTTTACATTAGACTTCAATAAGATTTACCAATCTTTAAAGGGTGAAGTAAAATATATAACTCAAAACGAACAGTGTGATTTACATCAAACTTCTTGTACTGTAAAAATACAAGATGGAACAGAGTTCACTTTAAGTGTAGAACCAAAAACAATTCCACTAATGAAACCTCTTAAATTTACTATTAAAAGTAATAATAAAAAACTAGAGAATTTAACTCTAAGTATATATGCAACAAATATGTTTATGGGTGAATTTAACCTTCCAATTAAAAACTTAGGAAATGGAAACTATGAAGCTATAGGCACACTTCCTACTTGTCCAGTTGGAAATATGCAATGGAATGCAGATATAAAAATAGAAAAAGCCACTGAAAATATCGGTGCAAGATTTCAATTTAAAACGGATATATAATGAAAATATTTTTAAAACTAGGTATAACTTTTTTAGTTGCAGCAATTTTAATTTCTGTACTTAAACCTTTTGTAGATGATTATCAAGAAGAGCAAAAGTATAACTTCACAGTTAATACAATAGATGGTGAAGTATCAAAAGATGATTTTAAAGGAAAAGCCTTAGCTATCTACTTTGGATACACTTACTGCCCTGATGTTTGCCCAACTTCATTAAGCTCACTATCTCAAGCACTTAAATCTTTTGATAAAGAAAAAACAAAAGATTTTACAGGTTTATTTATAAGTGTAGACCCAGACAGAGACAAATTAGCAAACTTAAAAGAGTATGCAAAATACTTTCATCCAAACTTTATTGGTGCAACATCAAATAAAGAAAATATTGATGATATTACAAAAAGATATGAAACATATTATGAAAAAATAGATTTAGATGACTCTGCAATGGGTTATTCTGTTTCTCATACTTCTTATATCTATCTTTTTGATAAAGATGGAAAATTTAGTGCTAAAGTTGACCACTTCTCTGACCCAAGTAAAATCAAAGAGAGCTTAGAAGCTATTTTAAAATAGCAATATTATTCTAGTGTATTTCTAATAGTTTTGCTATAATGTAGCATGGGCAAACTATTAGAAAACATACTTTTTGAGAATGTAAAGTCTTCAAATGATAGCTTTACAAAACATTATCATGATACATATACAGTAGGTCTTACCTATGAAGGTGTATTAAAATCATATAATGCCTATCAATCTTATAACTCATATGAATACTCAATTAGAATCAATAACCCAGGTGAAGTTCATTGTGGTACATCTCAAGAGTGGTCTCATGTAAATTTTTATCCAACTATTGAGTTAGTTTCAAATATCTACGAACAGATATTTTATGAAAAAAAGATTCCAGTATTTGAAAGACATATAGTTGAAAATCGAACACTATTTATAAAACTACATAACTTTTTTACAGCTTACTTTAAAGATAATAATTCAATGATAATAGAAACACTACTTATTGATGCTTTATCTCAATTAATACTTTCTAATACTTTATATACAAAAGAGTATAAAAAAATATTTGAAGATAAGAAAATAGTAAAAGATACATACGAGTATATAAAAGACTCAATAGACACAAACTTTTCCCTTGATACCCTTGCTTCCAATGTAAACCTAAGTAAGTATCA
Source organism: Arcobacter sp. F155 (assembly GCF_004116455.1). Lineage (NCBI taxonomy): Bacteria > Pseudomonadati > Campylobacterota > Epsilonproteobacteria > Campylobacterales > Arcobacteraceae > Arcobacter > Arcobacter sp. F155. Next base: position 54,754 of record NZ_PDJU01000014.1, on the reverse strand, counting down.
TTTCCTAAGGCTTTTTAAAAATGAGTTTGGATTAACTCCCCATGCTTTTATAGTAAATGAAAGACTAAATCAAGCAAATAGTCTCATAAAACAAGGTTTATCTATAAGTGAAGCAAGCGTTAAAGTAGGATTTAATGACCAATCTCATTTTGGAAGAAACTTCAAAAAATATTTTGGATACTCACCTTCATATTTGAAAAAGTAATTTTTACATTTCGCAATTTTATTCTAGACAAATAGTTTGACTAAATAGTATAATCCAATCAAAAAAGATTATACAATGACAGATTCGAATAAAAATATATTTTATATCCTAATGTTCTTTGCCATGATTGGATGGGGTGGCTCTTGGGTAAATGTAAAAGTATTAAGCTCTTATATAAACGAATATGATGTTATGTTTTTTAGATACATTATTACAGCAGTTACTATGATTCCTATTATGCTAGTACTTAGAAAATCTTTTAAAATTGATTTAAAAAGTTTTATTTTAGTAGTTGTAACTTCAGCAATACTTGTTGCATATATGAAATACTTTTATTTAGGTACTAAACTAGGAACTGCAAGTTTAGGTGGAGCTTTTGTAACAACGCTTATTCCTATAAATACTTTCTTAATCCTTGCAATCTTTGGAAGTAAAAAGATATTCAAAAAAGACTATTTTGCTTTAGCTCTTGGTGCATTGGGTGTTTTAACTATGCTAAATGTTTGGAGTGCAAACCTTGACGAAGTTTTTGTAATTCACAACTTATATTTTATCTTAGCTTCTATTCTTTGGCCACTTCTTACAATAACTAGTTCAAAAGCTACAAAGATATCACCAATTGTTTTTACTTTTTATATGTATATAGTAAGTAGTTTTATGGCTATTTTCTTTATGGATTTTACTACAATTGCTTATGATAAATTTGATTCAGTATTTTATATAAATCTTTTTGCAATCACTATTTTTGCTTCAACTTTTGCGAATACTATTTTCTTTTTAGGAATAGAAAAACTTGGAGCTGCTGATGTTAGTAGTTTTATATTTTTAGTTCCTTTTGCTGCAATTACACTTAGTGCAATATTTTTAAAAGAAAATATCACTATTTCAATTATTATTGGGACAATTATGACTATAATTGCAGTGAAAATATTAAATAATATAAAAATTTATAAAAAGAAAAAAGTTGAGCATTAATCTAAATACTAAAAAATTAAATACCTTTACCCTATCTGGACTAATTATTGGTCCTATTTTGGGTTCAGGAATAATCCTTCTGCCACCTCTTATTTATAATATGGTTGGTTCCTTTTCTCTTATTATTTGGGGAACTATTCTTATTTTAGGATTTATCTTTGCACTTATTTTTGGAAAACTTGCAATTCTTTTTCCAGGAGAAGGTGGAGTAAGTTTAGCTACAAAAGAAGCCATGGGAAAAAAGTATCAATTACTTACTTCCTTTTATCTTATTTGTGCAGTTTTTTTTGGTCCAGTTGCTGTACTAATTATTGCTGCAAAGTTTATACAAAATCTTTTTCCAGATGTTAGTATTGAGCTTCTAGCCTTCTTTATTTATATTATTACTTACCTCTTTTTACGTTCAAAGGTTAACTTTATTGGGAAAATGATGTTAATAGTTAGTTCAACTATTACGATTCTTTTTTTATTATCAAGTATTGTTGTTTTAGCAAATGTAGAAACCTATACTTTTTCATTACCAACTCTTAGTTTTAATGAATTTGGATATGCTTTATTAGTTGTATTTTGGTCGATAGTGGGATGGGAAGTAATTGGAAATTACTCTAAAGAAGTTGAAGATACAAAAACACTTACAAAATCAATTATTTTTTCTGCAACTATTATCTCTATAGTATATATCTTTTTAACTCTTGCAATTACACTTGGAGAGTTTCCCAAAGATGAAGAGTTTAAATTAGTTTGGCTTATTGAACCACTATTTGGAACATATTCAAGTTTTATTTTAGCTGTTATTTCAGTTATTCTTTGTATTGGTACTTTAATTTTATTTGTTGGAGCAGTTTCAAGATTAGTAGCCTCATTAAAACTAACTTCTTATACCTCAGCTCATTCAAGTAATAATGTTCCAGTAGGAGCTTTAAATGTATTGTCATCATTATATATTATCACTTTATTTTTAGTCTATTTAGACTATATAACTTTAGATGAACTTGTAGCTTATTCTGATGCATTTTTTATTGCAAATGCTCTAATAGGATTAGTTACTGCAATAATTCTTTTTGAAAAAGGTTTTTTAAGAACAGCTTCGATAGCTCTTAGTTTAGTATTTTTCTCTATATTAATCTTTTCAAATATAATTATTTTATCAGTAATATTTATTCTTTTCATTCTTGTATTTTTGAAAAAATAGTCTAAAGATTTATGCAGATTTTAAATCTTTAGATATCTTAGTTCCTACAGGATTGTAGTCCGTCAATCTTCTCATTACAATTGAAGCTGTTAAGTCTCCTGTAACATTTATAGTTGTTCTGCACATATCTAAAATCCTATCAACTCCTAAAATCAAAGCTATTCCCTCAACTGGTACACCAATTCCTTGTAAAATAGTTGCTAAGATTACAATACCAACACCAGGAGTACTTGGAGCTCCAATTGAAGCTCCAACAGTTGTAAGAGCTAAAACAACAACCTCTACTAATGATAACTCAACACCAAAAAGCTGTGTTAAAAATAGTGCTGCTATAACTTGATAAATTGCAGTTCCATCCATGTTAATTGTAGCTCCAAGAGGTATTACAAATTTTGATATTGGAGTTGGTATATTTAATTGTTCTTCTGCTGTTTTCATAGAAAGAGGCATAACAGCAGCTGATGAAGAAGTAGAAAAAGCCATAAGCTGAACTTCTCTAATTCGGCTTAAAAAATCTAAAGGTTTTACTTTCCCTACACTATAAACAATAATCAGATAAAAACATAAAAGAGAAAAAAGTCCAAGTAATACTGTAAATACATACATTGACATAGAAAAAATTGCATCAAATCCTATTTTGATAGTAATACTACATAACAAACCAAATACTGCATAAGGAGCTAATTTCATGGCCCATTGAACGATTGTCATAGAAAATGCTTGAAAAGATTTTGCTAAGTCTAGCATAGGTTTAGAGTCTTCATCTTTCATATTCATTAAAGCTATTCCTACAAAAATTGCTAAGATTACAAAGGCTAAAATATTTCCATCTAAATTTGCCTGTGCTGTATTTACAGGTATCAGTCCAACAATTAAATCAGGTAAAGATATTTCATTAAATGTAGTTACTTCTTTAATAGCAACAGTTGCAGTTGAAATAGTATTTAATATCTCTTTTGATACAAAATCACCTGGCATAATTACATATGAAATAATAATTCCTATAGTAACAGCAACCATAGTAGTAAAAACAAAATATGGGGCAATTTTTATTCCTAAGTTTTTTAAAGTATCCATATCTTGGGAACTTGTTATTCCTAAAATTATTGAACTCATAACAAGTGGAATTACAACCATTTTTATTAAAGCTAAAAAAATATTTCCTATTAATGCAACCCAAGGTGCAATATTCAGTGCAATATGTTCTGGTACTAATGCAAAAGCACTAGGTGAAAGTATAAGACCTAAAACAACACCAAATATCATTCCAAGAAGAACTTGAAACCAAAGTTTTTTCAACATAAATACTTGCCTTTTATATCTAAAATAATTATCTATTATACATAAACTTATTTTAATGACCTATATCAATAAATTAAAACTCTTTTTCTGATAAAATTTCATGAATAACTATTCAGTTAAAAGGACTAAAATGATTAAAAAATTATCACATGCATGTATTGGAACACTTTTTTTAGCAAGTAGTTTACTTGCAGCAGGAAAGCTACACAAAGGTGAAGTTTTAGAGTTACAAGACTCTGGTGCATATATTTATATTAAAGTAAAAAAACAAGATGAAGAGATTTGGGCAGCGATTCCTAAAACAGATGTAAAAGTAGGAGACAAAGTAACACTTAAAGAGTCAACATGGATGACAAACTTTAAAAGTAAAACTCTAGAAAAAACTTTTGATAAAGTTTTATTTGGTGAAATTGAAGGTCAAAAAAAGGCTATTCATGGAGTTGACAATGTACATGGAATTCATGGACAAGCTATGAAAAAAAAGCCAAATCCAAAATTTGATGATATCACTATTTCAAAAGAAAAAGCTATTAAAACTGATATTGCAACTATTCAAAAAGATATTAAAAAGTTTAAAAATAAAAATGTAACTGTTCAAGGAGAAGTAGTTCAAGTATCAAATAAAGTCATGGGAAATACTTGGATTAAAATCCAAAATAATGATAATGCAATCATTTTTAGGTCAACAAATGAAGATGAAAAAGTAAAAAAAGGTGACAAAATAAAAGTTACTGGAACAATCAATACAGATGTAGATTATGGATATGGCTTTAAATATAAAGTTATTGGAGTAAATGCAAAGGTTGAAAAAATCTAATTTCCAAAGATAGGTTTTAAACCTATCTTGGATAAAAGCAATTGTTTATATCAATTGTAATTCCATTTATATACTCTGGACAATCAGTTGCTAACCAAAAAATAGCTGCTGCTACTTCTTCAGGTTCTGCAAATCTATTTGTTACAACTGCTGCTTTAAATGCAGCTTTTCTAGCTTCATCATTATCTTTTTGCATATCTGTTTCAGCTGCACTTGGAGCAACACAATTTACAGTAATACCATCACTTCCTAAAAGCTTAGCATAAATTTTTGTAGCATTTATAAGCCCTGCTTTTGCAATCCCATACCAAACATCAGGGTGACCTATTTGTCCTGCGATTGAAGCTGTATTTACTATTCTTCCATAACCTTTTTTCTTCATACCTTCACTAAATAAGTTCATTAGCTCAACAGGAGCATGTAAATCTACATTCATAATATGCTCTTTTGCTTCTTTTGGATAGTTATTGTAAGTATATTTTGGTTGCATATAACCTGCATTGTTAATCAAAATATCAATATCCCCTACTTCTTTAGCTAAAGCACTCAGTCCATCTACATCAGATAAATCATACTCTATAGTTTTTACTTTTTCATTATCTTTATACGGAAAGTTATCATAGTTTCTAGCTAGTGTAATAACTTCATAATCAAGCTCTAAAAACTTTTCTACAACCTTTAGTCCTATTCCTTTATTTCCACCAGTTACTAATACTCTTTTAGACATAGTTTATCCTTGTAATTATTTCTTTAAATTAAATATAGATATTATTTAGCTATTAGCTTACAATAAAATAAATTTAGGAGTTCTTTATGAAAAAGCTTATTCTTGTATTTTTTCTTTCTATTTATTCATATGCAATAAATCCTATAATGCTACCTCTTAAAGGTGTAAAAGTAGAACATACATACTCAAATGGTAAAAAAGAAAACTATACAATCGAAAGACAAGACTACAAAGAGTGTTTAAATCTTGCAGTGGATGTAGAAACTTTTCAAAGTGAAAGTTTAGCTTCATCAAAAGTTCACAAAAAGTGCAAAAAGACTTTTATTACTACAAAAGGAACAATTCAACCTCTTTTTTTACATAAAGATATCAAAACATTTGCAGAGCTTGAAGTATTAGAATTTATTGAAAACAAATCAAGTAAAAAACCTGAAAACTTTATTTTAGTAGATAGTAGAACAAAGGATTGGTTTAACAAAGGAACTATTCCAAGTGCTGTAAATATTCCATATGATGAGTTAGAGTATGATGAGGATTTTGAACTTGAATATGAAAGAGCCTTTGAACTTTTAGGGGTAAAAATAGAAGATAAAAACAACTATGATTTTACAAATGCCAAAACTGCTCTATTTTTTTGTAATGGTTCATGGTGTGCTCAGTCACCAAGAGCTATAAAAACACTTATAAAAATAGGTTTTCCAAAAGAAAAAATTCTTTGGTATAGAGGAGGAATTGCTGCATGGGTAGGAGTTTCCCTACCTCTTACAGATGAATTAAAATAGAATATTTAGTTTTGACCAAACATCTCTTTAAAAGCTCTAGCTATCTCTTCATCAGTTGCTGGCTTTTTTATTTGGTCTTGAGGAGTTGGAGCTTTATTAAAAAGATCTTTTAAAATAGAGTCTTTTAATTTATCTTCTAACTTCTCTTTTACTTTATTTTTCAGTTTATCTTTTACAAACTTACTTGTATCTACATTAACTTTAGGGTTAGATAGATTTCCTTTAACTTTTGTATCAAACTCATACTTTTTGATTTTTGTTTTAACTAATGCATTAATTGTATTTGCTTTTGTATTTAATGTACTGTTTGGAACTTTGATTGTAGTATATTGACTTTCCATATTTACAATTGTATTTATGATATCTTTATTTATTTTACTATCAATATCTACTGTTTTATAAATCTCTTTTGTAATATCAAACTTAGCAAAAGTATTGATAATATTTGAGAATTCATTTTGAATAAATTGTCCGTTTATTAAACTTCCTTTGATATTACCAATTTTTGAAGTTGTATTATAGTTTACATCGATATTTGACTTAGAAGTGAAAATCTCAGGATAATACATCATATGAGTTAAGTCTTTAACTTCAACCCCATCTATTTTTGCAGTGAAGTTATCATTTACAAGGTTAAAGTTAATATCTCCACCAAATAGTTTTGTTTGACCATCTACATTTAACTCATCTTTGGCTTGTTTGATATTTCCTGTTAAACTTAGATTTCCTCTCATCTTTTGACCAGTTACATCTTTAAGTTTACTAAGGTCTGCTACTGTTAGTAAATAGTCACTTGTAAATATTAAATCTTTTAGATTGTAAACTGCTTTTTTCATATCAACATTTGCTAAAGTAGTGTTTACATCAACAATTGAACTAGCTAAAGTTTTTTCTAAAGAACTGTCAATTACAGCATCAAAATTGATTTTATCTTTTAATTTTTGTTCAAACTCTTTATTTACAATACTATTATTTACTAAACCATTTACAACTGTTGCAATAACCTTACCATCAAGATTATTTAAGTCTGCATTTTTAATATCTGCATCAATATTTAAAAGACCCGTTGCAAATTTAGGTTGGTCAACTAAATTTAAAACATATGCCAGTTGTGCATCATTCATATTCAGTTTTACTGTTTCTGGTTTATTGTTTTTAGTAGTTACTTTATATGTAGTATTTGATTTAAAAATATCAGTAGAACCTGATAAATCTAAATTATTGTTTTGAAACTTTACATCACCAATAGCTGTGAAGTTACCATTTAGTTTTTGGTTAATTAAAGGTTCTAACTTAGATAAACTCTTCACAAAAAGTTTATAATCACTCACTAATGAGTTTTCTTTTAAATTATAATCAGCTTTTTTAATATTTAAACTTGCAATTGTACTATCAAAATCAACTTGAGAAGATGCAGTTTCACTTGAAAGCTGAGTATGAGTTTTAGAACTAAAAGTTATAGGAGCATAAGCCTTTTTATTTGCTTTTGGCTGTATTGCAAGAGTATTTAAAATACCATTTGAAACAGAAGTATTTACGATACCATCAAGGTTATTTATATCTGCATTTTTAATATTTGCATCAATATTTAAAAGTCCTGTTGCATATTTTGGTTGATTTAACATATATAAAAGTTCATCAACTCTTACATTTGTCATTTCAAATAATATTTTCTTGGGTTGGAATTTTTCAAGTTTTATATCATAATCAGTTTTTCCTGAAGCAACTAAACTCTCTCCAATAACTTCTGAAAAAGCTTCATCTCCTCTTACTATACCTTTTGTAGAAAAAGAGCCATTAAGTTTTTGTTTTGTTATGTTTTGAAGTTTTGATAAATCTTTTATATTTATATTATAGTTTACGTCAATACTTTTAGCAAAAATATTTAAAGCACCAAAAACATTTATTTCTGAGTTGTCATCAATAGTTGCTTTAAATACAATTTTATCCATAGTTAGAACAAAGTTGTTTACTTTTAGATTGACATCTTTTTGCCCTTCATTTACTTTATCTTCAATAATTGAAGCAACAAATGAGTTACCTGGTGATGTAAATAATACCCCATATATAGTACCAATTGTTAAAACTATAATTAGAGTAAGAGAGAAAAAGAGTTTCTTCATATTTGATTCCTTATTAATAAAGCTCTATTATACTCCAATCAAATTGAACTTTTTATTATTTATTTTTTGTAATTTTTTTCTTAGAAATAAGCTTTTTCTAATGTAACTTTAAAGTTCATTGAGATAAAATCTTGCCAATCAAAGTGATAAGTAGGGATACGCAAGCCGAACGGACTTTGAAAACAAAAATATTATAAGGAATCTAGAATGAAAAAAATCGTTCTTTTAATGCTAGCTATTGCTGGTGCTGCATTCGCTGCTGATGGTGCAGTTGCAAACGAAACTTTAAAAGCTTACTCTGTAGTTGCTGCAGGTATCGGACTTGGTCTTGCTGCACTTGGTGGTGCTATCGGTATGGGTAACACTGCTGCTGCAACAATCGCTGGTACTGCTAGAAACCCAGGTTTAGGTGGAAAATTAATGACTACTATGTTCATTGCATTAGCGATGATCGAAGCACAAGTTATTTATGCATTAGTTATTGCGATGATCGCATTATATGCAAACCCATTCTTAGGGTAATCAGTACTTACTACAGAACTGATAACTTAAAAAGGTCAAGAGTTTTTCTCTTGGCCTTTTTTTTTGCTCTTTTTTTCTCTCCAATAATAAATTTATTATAAAGTTTATAAACTAATCATTTTTGTTACCATTTTGATATGTTTCTGTGTTATCATAACTTAATGTCATTTAAGGAAAGTCACATGAAAATAAATAGCATCAAAAGTAAAATCCTAACAGTTGTACTTTTAAGTACATTTATCTCTTTTGTAATACTTGGCTTTTATAATACCAAAAGTAGCTATACGTCCGAATATAACATGGTTAAGCAAGAAGAACTAAGTATAGCTATTGATACTTCTAATTTTATTAATAGTTATATCCAATCAAAAATTGATATTTTAGAAGCGATTGTTGATGAGCTACAAGATGTCACTATCACAGCTGACAATGATATAGTTATAGATAAACTAAGACTATCAACAAAGGCTGGTAAATTTGTTGATGTTTATATTGGTTTTGAAAATGATGGTTCACTAGTCTTATCAAATAAAGATATCTTAAATATAGAAAAAGATAATTATGATGCAAGAAAAAGACCATGGTATCAAGATGCAGTAAAAACAAGAAAATCTGGTGTATCAAACCCTTATGTAGATGTTTCTACAAAAAAATTGGTTGTTTCTGTTTATACGCCTTTACTTCAAGATGGAAAACTAATTGGTGTTGTAGGTTCTGATATTTTTATTGATACTATTGTTGATACAATTTTAAATATAAAAATTCCTGGTATTGGACTTGCATATTTAGTAAATGATGAAAATAATGTAATTATTCATAAAAATAAAGAGTTGCTAAATAAACCTGATGCCCTACTTCCTCAAGTTTTAACAAAAAACAAAGCAGATTTCAATGAAGCCCTTAGAAATGATGTAGATAAACTTGCTGCATATAGTACGATAGCAACAACAAACTGGAAACTAGTAGTTGAAGTAGAAAAAGACTCAATATATGAAGAGATAAACAATAATGTATTAAAAGAGATTATCCTTTATATTGTTTTATTACTTATTATTGTTGCTTTTATTTTCTTCTCCTTACTTAAAGTCCTTGCTCCTATAAAAAAAGTTGAAAGTGGTTTACAATTTTTCTTCAGATACTTAAAAGGAGAGGAATCAAATATCTCTAAACTAGATATAAAAACAAATGATGAGTTTGGAAACATGGCAAGCATGATTGACCAAGAAATGGTTTCTGTTGCAAGTAGTTTAGAAAAAGATAAAGAGTTAATCGAAGAAGTAAAACAAGTAGTAAATCATATAAATCATGGGAAACTAAATATCAAAGTAAACAAGAGTACTACAAACAAATCTCTTGATGAGTTAAAAGATATTTTAAACAGCATGATTAAAACTATTCAAGAAAATGTAAATGATGATATAAACCCTATTGTTCAACAACTTAAAGAGTACTCAAACTTCAACTTTGTAGATACAATTGACAATGCAAATGGTAATGTTGCAAAGGGATTAAACGACCTTTGTAATATCATCAATAAAATGCTTCAAGAAAATAAAGCAAACGGTTTAGAACTTCAACAAAGTTCAGATGTACTTTTAAGCAATGTTGATACTTTAAATAGGTCTTCAAATACAACAGCTGTATCCTTAGAAGAAACAGCTGCTTCGATTGAAGAAATCACAAGTACAGTAGTAAGTAATACAAATAGAATAGCTGAGATGACAGAACACTCAAATGAGTTATCAAACTCAATTTCTGAAGGTCAGAACTTAGCAACTTCTACTGTAAAATCAATGGATGAAATCAACGAGCAAACACAATCTATTGCAGAAGCTATTACTGTAATCGACCAAATTGCTTTCCAAACAAATATCCTTTCACTAAATGCAGCTGTTGAAGCAGCAACTGCTGGTGAAGCAGGAAAAGGTTTTGCTGTTGTTGCACAAGAAGTTAGAAACCTTGCAACAAGAAGTGCTGAAGCGGCAAGAGAGATAAAAACACTTGTAGAAAATGCAACAAGCAAAACAAACAATGGTAAACAAATAGCAGACCATATGATTGCAGGATATGAAAAACTAAATGAAAACATCGAAAAAACAACAAGAGCAATCAAAGATATTTCAGATGCTTCTAAAGAGCAAAAAACAAGTATTGAACAAATAAATGATGTAATCAATAAACTTGACCAACAGACACAAAACAATGCTTCCGTTGCAGCTCAAACACATGATATAGCTAAAAACACTTCAGATTTAGCTAACAAAATTCTCGACAATGTACACAAAAAGAAATTTAGAGAGTAAGCCCTTGGCTTCTCTTTAAATATACATCCCCTTAAAAGATATAACTAGTTAAGAAAATTTATAAGATGAACAAGCTATAATTTCACTTCTTAAATCGCGACCGTGGTGAAATTGGTAGACACGCTATCTTGAGGGGGTAGTGCCTTAGGGTGTACGAGTTCAAATCTCGTCGGTCGCACCAGATTACAAATTTAATACATTTTACTCTATCAAAGCATTTTATAATCATAGATTTTAATAACTTCTGTTAAAATAATAATATTATTATATTAAGAGAAAAATTATGTATTTTTTGTACAAATTTAAAACAAAACAAATATTCTTTACAGTGATTACATTAGAAGCAATCGCTATTTTCTTATTGATGAATACTATCTTTAAAACACTTTCATCACAAGCAAAAGAACAAGCATTAAATGATATGAATACTATGATTAGTCATGTTGCATATCAAGTTGATTCAGAATTACAAAGAATACAGAACTCCACAAAAATCATAGCTGATAGCTATATGAGAAACTACTATTTAAATAAACAAAACAAAAACTTAGATATCAATGAGTGGAAAAATAAAATGATTGAAAACAATCATGTTTTTAGTTTCTATCATGATGGAATAAACAATCCTAAAACTCCTCACTTTCAAAATATGTTAACAAGTTTTGTGGACAAAAAAACACCCTTTAACAAAGAAGTTTTATATAGTTTAGAAGCAGGTAAAAATATAAAAGAGCTAATGAGTGGTATCTATGAAAACTATAAATACTCTTTTGTCTATATTACTACAGCTAATAACATAGTTCATATTTATCCAAGTGTTAGTTTGGAGTATGAGTCTGCACCTGCAAATGCTACAACTAAACACTGGTATAAGGCAGCTGATTTTAAAAATAAAACTTATGGTTGGGAAGAACCATATAAAGACTTAGGTGGTATGGGACAAATGGTTACTGTATCCTATCCTTTTTATGACAATGAAGATATCCTAAAAGGTGTAGTTTCACACGATATAACGATACAACAAATACTTAGTAGATTTATGAAAAACATTGAGTTATACGAAAACTCAACTATTATTCTTGTTTCAAAAACAGGAAAAGCTATATCTACAAACAATCAAAAATATAATGATGAAATAGAATTAGAGAATGAAGACTCATATAGAGGAGTTCTTTATTATCTTTCAGATGAAAAGTTCAATAAACTAAAAAATAAAAATAATGAACTTACAAACTCTAAATATATAGAACTTAATGATTTATCAACAAATGCATTAAATAAGCTAAAACAACAAAATAAATATAGTTTTGAATACACAAAAAAATTAAATGACTCAGAAGAGATACTTCAAGTAGCTTCAACAAGAATTCCAACTACTGATTGGATTATTATACATGCCGTTCCTAATACACAAATATTAGGAAAACTAAGTGAAATAAATACAAAAATGCAATTTTCAATTGCTATATTATTGGCTATTCTTTATTTTATTGTAGGACTAATATATTACTTTAGATTTTTTCTTCCTATTTCAACTATCTCAAATCTTTCTGATAAAGTTGGTAAAGGTGAATTAAATCATAAGTTACCAACAAGATATGATGGAGAAATAGGACAACTTTTCTCAAACTTTTCAAAGATGATAGAAAATATAAAAAGAGCTAAGAAATTACTTGAAAAATATAATGAAAACCTAGAAAAAGAAGTTAAAAAAAGAACAAAAGAGATTGACGAAAAAAATAGACTTCTTGAAGATTTAGCTATAAAAGACAATCTAACAAAACTTTATAATAGAAATAAATTAGATGAAGTTTTAATAATTGAATCAAATAGAGCCAATAGATATAATCACTCTTTTGGTGTAATCTTAGTTGATATTGATAACTTTAAAAGTGTAAATGATGTCTATGGTCACCAAATGGGAGATAAAGTACTACAAGAGTTTGCAAACATTCTTCAATCAAACTCTAGAAAAACAGATACTGTAGGAAGATGGGGTGGTGAAGAATTCTTAATCATTTGTAGTGAAACAGAATTTGATGGTATTTTAACTCAAGCAGAAAAACTAAAAGAAAAAGTTGAAAACTTTGATTTTAGTGTAAAGGAACAAAAAACAGCTAGTTTTGGAGTTTCATTATATAATAAAAATGAGTCTGTAAAAGATATGATTAAAAGAGCAGATGATGCACTTTATGAAGCAAAAGTAGCAGGTAAAAATAGAGTTAAATATAAGTAAAAGGCAAAGCCTTTTACTTTTTATTTTATATCAAATCTATCTGCTTCCATAACTTTTACCCAAGCTGATACAAAGTCATTTACAAACTTCTCTTTTGCATCCTCTTGTGCATAAACTTCAGCAATAGCTCTTAACTGAGAATTTGAACCAAATACTAAATCAACTCTACTTGCAGTATATTTTACTTTTGTAGAACTTCTTGTTATACACTCAAACTCTTGTTCTTCATCATCTATGCTATTCCAAATATTTTCCATATCTAAAAGGTTTATGAAGAAATCATTTGTTAAAACTTCTTTTCTATATGTAAATACACCTTTTGCTGAGTTATTATAGTTGGCACCTAAAACTCTCATTCCACCAACTAAAGCTGTCATTTCAACAGCTGTTAATCCTAAAAGTTGAGCTTTATCTATAAGTAACTCTTCTTGGCTAACTGCATATTTCTTTTTTTGATAGTTTCTAAAACCATCAGCAATTGGCTCAAGATGAGAAAATGAGTCAATATGAGTTTGCTCTTGCGTTGCATCTGTTCTTCCAACATTAAAAGGTACAGTTACATCAACTCCTGCATCTTTTGCTGCTTTTTCAACTGCTGTATTACCTGATAGAACTATTAAATCAGCAAGTGAAACTTTTCTTGAAGATGAGCTATTAAATTGAGATTGTATCTTTTCAAGTTTTTCAATTACTACTTGTGTTCCTTGATTAGCTTCCCAATCTTTTTGAGGAGCAAGTCTTATTCTTGCACCATTTGCACCACCTCTTTTATCAGAGTCTCTATATGTTGAAGCCGATGCCCAAGCTGTATATACTAATTGTGAGATAGAAAGATTTGTATCAAATATCTCATTTTTTAAAGTTTGAATATCTTCTTCATTTATTGCTTCATAATCTGCAACAGGAACAGGGTCTTGCCAAATTAAATCTTCATTTGGTATTTCTGGTCCTAAATATTTAGATTTAGGGCCTAAGTCTCTATGTGTTAATTTAAACCAAGCTCTTGCAAATGCATCGGCAAACTCTTCTGGATTTTCATGGAATCTTTTTGAAATAGGTCCATAAATTGGATCCATTCTCATAGCCATATCTGCAGTTGTCATAATTGTTTTAACTTTTTTACTAGAATCATGTGCGGCTGGTGCTAAATGTTCTTCTTTTGGATCTACAGGAGTCCATTGCCAAGCTCCTGCAGGAGACTTTTCTAAGTTCCACTCATATCCAAATAATACATCAAAATAACCATTATCCCATTGAGTAGGATTTGCTGTCCATGCTCCTTCAATACCACTTGTTATAGTATCATCACCCTTACCACTTAAGAATTTACTTAACCACCCAAGACCTTGAGCAACTAAACCTTCTGCTTCTGGTTCTGGTCCTACATTTGAAGCATCCCCTGCTCCATGACATTTACCAAAGGTATGTCCCCCAGCAACAAGTGCTACAGTCTCTTCATCGCCCATTGCCATTCTTGCAAAAGTTTCTCTAATATCTTTTCCTGATTCTAAAACATTTGGTTCCCCATCAGGTCCTTCTGGGTTTACATAAATTAATCCCATCTGCACAGCAGCTAAAGGATTTTCTAAATCTCTATCACCTGAATATCTACTGTTTTCTTTATCACTTGTTGCTAACCACTCTTCTTCATTTCCCCAATAAATATCTTCTTCAGGTTCCCAAACATCTACTCTTCCACCTGCAAAACCAAATGTTTTAAAGCCCATTGATTCTAATGCAACATTTCCTGCTAAAATCATAAGATCAGCCCATGAAATTTTATTTCCATATTTTTGTTTTATAGGCCAAAGCAATCTTCGCGCTTTATCAAGGTTTCCATTATCAGGCCAAGAGTTTAAAGGTGCTAATCTTTGACTTCCTGTTGAAGCTCCACCTCTTCCATCACCTGTTCTATATGTACCTGCACTATGCCATGCCATTCTAATAAATAATGGACCATAATGACCATAATCAGCTGGCCACCACTCTTGAGAATCTGTCATAAGATTTGTTAAGTCATTTTTTAATGCTTCGTAATCAAGTTTTTCAAACTCTTTTGAATAATCAAACTCTTCACCTAAAGGATTTACCTTATTTGAGTGTTGAGATAAAATTTTTAAGTTAAGTTGATTTGGCCACCAATCTTTATTGTATGTTCCTCTATTTCCTGCTGCTGGATTTACAACTTCAGAACTTCCACCTAAACCAGTAATTGGACACTTCCCTCCCATGACATTCTCCTTAGTATTATTTATTAGATTTAAAACAATCTATATTTAAGTTTTACTAAAGTTTTATAAAGAGTTTATTAAGTGATATTTTTATTATTTTTAGTTTTGATAGATTTGGATTTGATTTCGACCTTCGTCTTTTGCTTTGTATAAAGCTGTATCAGCTAGTTTAAATGCTTCTTTGAAGTTTCTTGATTCATGGGGATGAAGATTAACTCCTATAGATACGGTTACATTAATTGTTTCACCCTTTGCACTTCTAAACTTTTTTCTTTGGATATTTTTATGAATTCTTTTTATTACACTAAGACTTTTAATATCATCACTTTGTTGCTTTTTAGCTAAGATAATAAACTCTTCTCCACCATATCTAATTACAATATCTTCTTTAGAACGTGTTGAAGCAAGCATTGTTTTTGCAACTTCTTTTAATACTAAATCCCCTGCATCATGCCCAAAAGTGTCATTTACTTTTTTAAAGTAGTCAATATCAATTGCTACTAAAATATAATCTTCAAGATTTATATCATCTTCATTTTCTTGAAGATAGTTTCTATTATATACATTTGTAAGCTTATCAACATAAGCAGTTTTCTTAACCATATAGTATTTAATAGTTTGAATAAGAAGTATTAAGATAAATATTACAACTACTATATTAATAGAGATAATAATATCTTTTACTAAAGTAATTACCTCATTTACATCTTTTGTCTTTTCAATGGAAAAATCAATCACAAGGATAAGTTCAACTTTGTCACCTTTTAAAATTGGTTCTAAGTAAGTAATTGAAAGTTGATGAAGCAAGGGTTGTTTTAATAAAATTGGTTTTTTTGTTTTGTAAATATCAAACCACTTTTCACTCTCTACATCAAACTTTTGATTTAAAAATGCTTTTTGCTCAGCTGGTGCTCCATCAGCTAAAAACCTAAACACATTGTTTTTATCTTTATAAAGTAAGTATGCATATTTAATATTTTCAGTTAAAAGAACAGATAGTTTATTTTCTAAATTTATTTGAGTCATTTCTGATTTTTTTATTGTTTCAACATAATTTTCACTTCCGTTAAGATTATCTGTAATTGAGTTTGCAGTATTTTTAATAATACCAATAATATCAGCAGTTACTACTTCTAAAACTTTATTTTCAAATTTTTGCTCAAATTTTGTTATTCCAGATAATAGAAGAAAAAGAGAAATAGAAACAAAAATTGAAAGAAAAATTAAAAAGAATCTATTAAAGAAAATGCTCTTTGTATTCACTGTAAGTCCTCAATATATCTATCATACTCTTTAGGTAAAGCTATTGATTTTTTTGTAAGTCTATTTTTTACTAAAACAATATTTGGTCTACTTTTACTCCAGAAAAATGCTCCTATAAAACTATTGTTTGATAATAGTTGTTTATAGTTGTTAGTTAAAACAAAAAGCTTTTTATTTTTTTGGCATTGAAATGATTTACTATATTTTACAAAAACAAAATTGGCTTTTTCACATGTTCTTACTATTTTTACTTTAGATGAATATACTTTATTATCAAGCTCTTTCATATTTGGAATGTATAGATTAATAGAAGCAGAACCTAAAATATCTCTCGCTATTTTTAAAACAATTTTTGCTTCTAATTCTGTCTCTTTTTGATACTCATCTAAAAGATAAGTATAGTTATTTGCATTTAAGAAACTAACAAAAAGAATGGCTGTGAATATTTTTTTAATCAAAACAGCCACCTTATAGAAAATAATACTTTTCTCTCATAGTCGTCTAAAGAGATATTGTTTCCACCTATTCCATTATTAAATAAAGAGGCAGTTGGTTCACTTAAAAGGTTTTCACCCTTTAAACTAAAGCTTAAGTTTCTTGTATGATAGTAAGTAAATCCTAGATTTAGGTTATAACTATCATCAACTTCTACATCTAAATATTCATATGAGTTTTTATATATCAATGAGGCAAAATAATCAATATTTTGATATTTACCCATATATTTCAAATACCCACCTCTATTTGAGTTTGTATAGTTTCTATTTAAATTGCTTGTGTAAAAATTTAATTTTACTTTATTGTTCTTATCGAATTTATATTCATAGTCAAAGATTATTCCACTTGTTTTTACTTGGTCTTGAATATTAATAAATCCAATAGGAGTAAGATATGCAAAATCATCTATCTTTACTTTATAGTAATCAATATTCAATTTTGAGTTACCTAAACTTAAAACCCCTTCAATATTATGATATTTATATTTTTGAGTGTTTATTGTAGAAAGTTTTTTATCTTTGAAATCTATATTATAAAAAGTTGGAGGAATATAACTTTTTGTATAAAAGGATTTAAAACCTAAATAATCAGTTGGAAGATAAATAGCACCTACTCTGTATAGACTTTGTGTTTCATCATCTAAGTCTTGTCCTGCTCTGTGGTATTTATCAATTTTATAATTTCCTATTAAATGAAAATTATCAAAAAGTTCATAATCATCTTGAATCATAAAAGAGTATATTTTTTCTTCATCATAGTCATTATATTGTCCAAGATTAGATTCTACATTAGCAAAGTTAACTCTTTTTCTGTTTTTAACTTTATATTTTTTATCTTTTAAACTTATTGCAGTAAATATTTCATGTTTACCCAAAGTAAAATCTTTTGATAATGAAGCGTTTATTTTTTCTAATTTTATATCTTCACTAAAAGACTTTGGCATTGTTCCCATTAAGTTTGGTAAATCAATTGTAGGGACAATAAATAAACCTTGGTCATTTTCTTCTTCATACTCAAAGTTATTTATATCATAAGAAAGTGTTGCTTTTAAAGAGTTATCTCTTAAAAAAGAACTACTAGCATGAATAAAAAAGTTGTCTGAGTTTAGTTTTCCATCATTTGGGACAAAATCAGAAGAGTATCCAGTGAAAATATCTTTTTTTATCTTTGAATACCCAATATCAATATTTGTTCTATGAGAGTTTAAATTTAAGAAAAAGTATTGAGAATCTAAATTATTCTCTACTTGTTGGAAATTAATTTCTTTATATGAATTATTATTGTTATTTGTAAAATGTAATAGATATCCCCACCCATTTTCTAAAATCGAAGAGTGAGTAAAACTTTGAGAGTTTGAGTTTTTATTTGAATGAATTGTTTTAATTTCATTTCCATTCTCTTTTTTTGCACTTTTTGTATAAACTCTAATAAACTGTATTCCTGTCTCATTACCTAAAGTAAAAGAACCTTCACCATAATAAACCTCAATATGATCAATCATAGACACAGGCATTTGAAGCCAAGTTAAAGAAGGAGATTGATTATATATTGAACTTACTTCATGGTCATTAATATATAATCTAAAGAACCCTGTTACATCTGTTTTACTTCCAGAAAGAGAGATAGTATTTAGACCAAACCTATTTATATTTGAATTACTTGATGGAATCTCTTTTAAAACATCAGCTAAGTTATTATATTGCATAAGTTCAAGTTCTTCTTTTGTATAAACAAGAACATATCCCATTTTTTCATTTAGTGTTTCAAGTGAATTTTTCGATGAACTTTCATACTCTTTTAACAGATTATCTAGCTCTTGAGAAAAAACTGTAACAGTAAAAAAAATAATAAATAAAAAAACTTTCATAAAACCTCGTATAACGATATTTGGAATAAAATTATTTTACCCTAAAAAACCTTTTTTATTATTAATTTAGCCAGTAAAATCATAAAATAATTAATAAAAATGAAAGTTACACTTAATTTTATTTTCATTATTTATAAGTTAATATTATTCAGATTAAATTTAAAAAGAGAATATTAATGGACACAATTTCTAAATTAGAAAAAGGGAAACTTGACCTATTTGAGCACTTTTGGAGCAATTCAAAAGACAATATGTTTCTAGCAACTTTAGATAAAGATGGAGATTTTATTGCTGAAGAAATGAATCCATCACAAATGCAAAACCTTGGACAAACTGAACAAATTATCAACAAAAAACTAAAAGAGTTTTTAGGTGAAGAAAATGCTTGTTTTTTAGAAGAAAAGTATTTAAAGTGTCTTGAAGAAAACAAACCTATCATGGAAGAAGAGACAGTAAGTATTGATGGGGAAGATAGATATTACAACACTATGATTATTCCAATAAATGATAAAGATAGTGGAGAAAAAAGAGTAATAGGTATCTCAAGGGAGATTACAGAATTAAAACTTGCAAAACAACGACTTGAAAAATTAAATCAAGACCTTGACTCTCTTTTAGTTCAAAAAAGTGAAGAACTAGAAGGTGCAAATACTAAACTTAAAACGTTAGCTTTTGATGATACTTTAACAGGTGTAGGAAATAGAAGATACCTAAATGATCACGCAAATAAAGCTATCTCTTTAGCTCATAGATATGATAGTTGCCTTACATTTATGGTATTAGACATTGATGGACTATCAAATATTAATGAGTCTTGTTCTCATACATTTGGAGATACTATTATAAAAAGTTTTGCCAACTTATTAAAAACTAGTATTAGGGATTCGGATATCTTAGCAAGATATAGTGGAGAAGAGTTTATTTTACTTCTGCCTATGACTTCACTAGAAGACTCTCAAATTCTTGCAAAAAGACTTCTTGAAGAGACAAGAGACATGAGCTTTGAGTATGAAGGTAAAGAAGTTACTATAACTACAAGTATTGGGCTTTCAACTATTGATAATCCACAAGATAACTTAGACACTTTACTTAGTAAAACTTACGATGCTTTAGCAAAAGCAAAAGAAGAAGGTAAAAATGTCTTAGTCTCTTATCTTGATAAAAACTCTTATAATATTGAAACTTGATTCTTTCCGTGATTTTTAGATAGATACATAGCTTTATCAGCTCTTGATATAGCTTCATCTATCGTATCATCTTCTTCTAGTTTTGTTACACCAAAACTTGCTGTTACATGAGTCTTAGCTATTTTATTTAACTTTGTATCACTCTCAATAAGAACTCTTAATTTTTCTGCTAAAAATTTAGTATCAGAAACACTTGAATCAATAAGAGAAATAAGAAACTCTTCTCCTCCCCATCTTGCTAATAAATCAGTTTTTCTAATCTCTGATTTTAATATCTTTGAGAATTGAACTAAGATTCTATCACCAACATGATGACCTAATTTGTCGTTTATCTCTTTAAAGTTATCTATATCTATAAAAATCAAACAAATATCATTTCTTTTTCTTTTCATCAGATTAAAATGAGTATTAAGCTTAAACTCAAAATCTCTTCTGTTTGAGATTTTCGTTAAAGCATCATTATGTGATAAAAACTCTAACTTTTTACTATAGTTTTTAATTATTAGATAAACTAAAAATGCTATTACAGATGTAATTAATAAAGAAGCAAATATATTAAAGTATAAGACATTTGTAACCTTATAGGTAAAATCTTTTAGATTTGCCTCAACGGTTAAATATAAATCTAATTCAGGAATATATCTAGAATTAAGCAGATAAGTATCGCCATCTTTTTCATACTCAATAATAGAAGACTCTTTACTTAAAAGTTTCTCTTTAAAGCTCTCCATATTATCTTTTTCGTATGATATATAGTCATAGTTTATATTTCTTTCTGATAGAACAATTTCACCATTTTTGTTATAAAAACTCACAATAAAGTGATTATGGGTTCTAAATGTTTTTAGTATGTCATTTATATAAGATGTTTTAAGAGCAACACCAGTTACTCCTAGAAGCTTTGAGTTTTCATCAAAGATTTTATAGTTTATAAACATAATTAAATTATTTGACATAAACTTATTCAAATCTAAATTTATCTCATGTTTTTTGTCACTTTTTATAAAATCAAAATACCACTCATTTAAAGGGTTTTCCTCTTTTAAAACTTCTAAAAGACCTTCTTGTGAATAATAGTTTTTTGTTTTTGCAGAAACAAGAAAAGTATTAAATAAAGCATACTCTTTTCTTGTTGTGAGTAAATATTTTTTTATCTTAGATATATCTTGTTCTTCTTTTAACCAATCCTTTAAAAAACTATTATTTGCCATAGTAGAAGAGAGTAAATGTGGTTTTATTATATATTTTTGAATATCAGAATAAATATTATCTAAAGAAAGAGGTAAAACTTGACTTTTTAATTGTTTTTGAACAGAAGAAAAAGAGATTGCATAGTTTAAAAAAGAGATGGAAATTGATAAAACAATTAATAAACTTGTGATTAAAAATACTACTTTATATTTTGATTTCATTTCTCTCTCATTTTAGTAAGTTATAAAATTATTATATCTTTATTATGTTTAATAAATAATCAATTTTTAATCTTTTTATCACTATAATTGATACCAATTATTAAAATTATAATTTATATTTAGGCTAATATTTGCAAGAAGAAATTATTAAAATAGAAAATCTATCTCATAAATATGAGAATAAAACAATTTACACTAATCTGAACCTTTCCATAAAAGAAGGTTCTGTTTATGGCATTTTAGGGAAAAATGGAGTAGGAAAGTCTACCTTAATTAATATCTTAATGGGTTATATAAAACCAAAAGAAGGAACATGCTCTATCCTTAATGAGTTTTCCCATAGTTTGTCCTCTGAAACAAAAAAGAAAATTGCCCTACTTCATGAAGGTTTTATAGCTTATGACTTTATGACTATTAAACAAAATGAAGAGTTTTATTCCTCTTTTTATGAAAACTGGGATAAAAATATATTTTATGAGTTAATTGATTTAATGAATCTATCTTATGAACAAAAAGTTTCAACTCTCTCTTTTGGTCAAAAATCTCAAGTAGTACTAGGAACTCTCTTTGCACAAAATGCAAAACTTCTAATACTTGATGACTACTCTATGGGATTAGATGCAGGATATAGAAGACTTTTTATTGATTACTTAAAAGAGTATATAAAAGAAAAAAAAGTAACTGTCTTAATAACTTCTCATGTAATGAAAGATTTAGTAGATTTAATTGATGATATTGCAATAGTACAAAAAGGTGGAGATGTTTATCAAGATAAAATGTCAAACTTTATAGATAAATTTAGATGTTATGAGATTGAAGATGAGAAGATAGATAAATCACAAATTCATAGAATAGAAGAGTTTAAAGGCAAAAAGAAAATATATAGTTTTGAAAAGTTTGAAAACCTAAAAGAGATTCAAACCAGCTTTGAGGATAAATTCTTAGGTTTTGTAGGAAAGTATTAAAATGATTTATTCCATTGTAAAAAAAGAGTGGCTAAAAATTAAATATCTAGTACTTTCTATGTTTGTCCTTAGTATATTTGTGTTGGCATACTTTTGGTTTAAAATAGACTTTCTTTTTTCAACTATAGAACCAAAGTCTATGATGTGGTATAGATTTATTACTTTAGAACAAAAGCCATATCAGTACTTTTCATACCTATTTTATGTAACTGCTATTTTAATATCTTGTTTTCAGTTTATACCTGAGAAAATGGGGAAGAAAATAAAAATTATGATTCATCTTCCTATTGATATGCATAAATCTTTATTTATGCACCTATTTGTAGGCTTTTTCTATCTCTTAGCAGTTTGCACACTTTTTACTATTTCAAGTTATTTTATTTTATTAAATTATTATCCATATGAACTGATTTTTATAGCACTAAAAGACTTAGGTTTTTATCTACTCTCTTCTATAATTTTATACCTTGGAATAAGTGCAACAATTATTGAAAGACAAACTTCTTTTAGTATGTTAAAACTATTTATTACGCTATTTATAAGTGTAATCTTTCACAAGAATATATATAACTCATTTGATTTATTTTGGCTTGTTTTACTAATTTCAATGTTCTTTATTACATTAGATAGTTTTTATAGTATAAAAGAGCAAAGAGTAAAAAGTAAGCTATTTAAACTCTTACTTCTTGTATCTTTTTTACTTGTTTCATATTTTGCATACAATACTTATATAAATAAATATAAACAAAGTTCAAATAAATACTATATCTTTTATTCTCCCATTAAAAAAGAGTTTGTTTATCAAAAAAACTTTGGAGGCCATCACTTTAAGTATGGAATAAAAAACAAAGGAAGCTTTGATAGAGAAACATATGAGTCTTATTTACCTTTTGTTTATTGGAGAAATCTTGATATTCAAAAAAAGCTTCCTATTATAATTGATAATGAAAGTTTTGATAAAAAAACTATCAAAGAATCAAGATTAAGTTTTTCATATAAACCAAAAGAGCTAAAAAAACAAGAACTAGACTTCTTTCCATTTATAAATCCAATAAGCAATATAGGAATGATTAGATTTCCTGAAGAGTTTATTTTGTTTAAAGACAAAGAGATAAGAGTATATAACTTTGAAGAAAAATTAGATTTAGCTCTTACTGATAAAATCAAAAACCTAGTAGATAAACATAATGTTTCATTTCCTATAAAAAATATTTGGGGAAAAGCAACAAATCTAAAACCATTTGATTTAGGCTACTTTTTTCTTGATGCAAAAGATAAACTTTTTAAAATAAATAAAGCTGATAATAAAATATATCTAAAAGAAGTTGTTTATCCTGAAAACATTGAAATAAAACATATAAAAATAAGTGAAAATAGACAACAAAAGCTTGCAGGATTTGCAATTTCAAAAAATAACAAATTTTATTTAATAGATTACAAAACCTTAGATTTTAGGGCATTACAGCTAGATAATTTTGATTATAAAACAATGAGATTGCAACTTATTTCAAATCCTAAATATTACCTAATAAGATATACAGATGAGAAAAGCTATCATGTCGCAATTTTTGACAAAAACTTTGAAAAAATTGATCAAGAAATTTTTAAATAAACCAAAAAAGAAAGGATATACTTGAAGAGTAAAGTTGAACCAGAAAGATATTTTGTAGTAAGTGATTTTGAAGATGGTTGGGGTATGGAAGATATCCAATGCGAAGAACAACTATTTAGTTACTGCACAGAAGCACTATTTATTCCAGAAGAATTCATTGAAGAGTTAAATGTAAATGATGCATATAATTTAGAGATAGTTCTATCAAGTATTGATTTGGAAACAGTTGATGAAGATTGGTATGTAAATTTAATGAAAATTTCTAAAGATAGTTAAAAGTAGAAGAAAACTTCTACTTTTATTTATTTACTTTTACACCTCTAATTGAGTTTAAAAGTAAACCTATAGTAGTACCATTATGAAGTACTGCTGTTTGTATTGGAGAAAATAATCCAAAAGTAGCTCCAGCTAAAATAGCTGAGTTAATCCCTACTGTTGCATTGAAGTTGTTGTTAATTAACTTCATTGTATTATTTGCTAACTCTTTTGCTTCTACAACTGCTGAAATATCATCTTTTAATAAACTTACATCAGCTGTCGCTTTTGCTATATCAGCTCCCCTACTCATAGAAATACCAACATGAGAAGAGATAAGTGCAGGAGCATCATTAATACCATCACCAACGAATGCAACTTTTTTTCCTTGATCCATAAGCTCTTTTACAATTCGTGCTTTGTCAGTTGGTAAAAGTTCTGCTCTAACTTCATCGATATCAAGTTCTTGAGCTATCATTGAAGCTTTTTTCTTAGTATCACCTGTTAGCATTACAATATTTTTAACACCAAGTTCTCTTAATCTTTTAATAGAAGATTTTGCATTTTTTCTTAAATTATCTGCTAAAGAGATTGTTCCAAGAAGTTTTCCATCAAACCCTATGTAAAGAAGTGTCTTTCCATTGTCTAGTGATTTTTGAATTCTTGATTTTGCATTTCCAAAATCAATTTTTTCATCATCTTCTAAAAAGTGTCTACTTCCAATAACAACTTGTTTTCCATCAACTTCTGTTTTTACACCATGGGCTACAATAAACTCAACCTCTTCATGGTGCATATGAACAAAACCTTTCTCTTTTGCCGCTTTTACAACAGCTTCAGCAACAGGATGGAAATAGTGTTCTTCAGTTGAAGCAGTAAGATTTAAAACATCCTCTTCAGTCCACTCATCATCATAAGACTCTACAGAGATAACTTCAAGCTCTCCTTCAGTTAAAGTTCCAGTCTTATCAAAAACAAAAGTATCTGCACTATTTAATGACTCAATAGATTTTGCACCTTTAATCATAATACCATTGTGCCCTGCTTTTGAAATCGTTGTTTTAAAAGCAACAGGAGTAGCAAGTTTTAAAGCACAAGAATAATCTGCTTGTAAAATAGATGCTGTTCTTTCAAAATCTCTTGTAAGAACATATGAAGTACCAGCAAGTCCAAGTGTTACAGGAACTAACTTATCAGCTAGTTTTGTAGCTTTTAACTGCACTGAAGACTTTTCATTTAATGAGTTTTCTATATAGTGCTTAATTCTTTGTGTTGCAGTATCAGCTCCAACATATTCAGCCCAAACTCGTAATCTACCATCTTCAATAATAGTTCCAGAGATAACTCTATCTCCTCTTCTTTTAATTACAGGTTCAGCTTCACCAGTCATAGAAACTTCATTTACACTTGCACTTCCATCTAAAATATGACCATCAACTGCAATTGTATTTCCAACTCCTACAACTACTACATCACCAGTTTTAATTTCACTACTTTTAACTAAAACTTCTGTGATTTTGCCATCAACTTCTTTTTCAATCCATGCTTCTTCAACATTTGGTTTAGCAAGTTCTTTTAATAAATCATCACTTTTATGAACAGTTGTTTCTTCGATATATTCACCAAGCTCTAACATAGCATTTGTAGAGTTAGCAGCTAAATAATCTTTTCTATATAAAGAGATACCAACTGCTGCACTTTCTAATACTTTTGAAGTAAGTCCTTCCTCAAAAAGTTCTTTACTTCCTTCAATTAATAAAGGTGCTGCAGCAACAGAAGAAACTGTAGCTTTTATTAAATCATTTTTTGTAAATCTTTCTGCCAGTAAAGCAGAACTAGCTCGTACAATTCCTTTTATGCTAGGGTCTTCATCACTAACGCAAGAAACACATACAGCTTCGTTTTTACATGATTCTAATAAATCATCAAGAGTTAAATCTTTTAATCTCTTTTCTACTGTTTCTAAAACTTTAGAATCTTCAAAGTTAACAACAACACTTTTTGCTAACTTATTAACTCTTACACTTTCTACACCTTCTAATTTCTCTAAATCTTTTTTTAATATATTTTCATCAATATATTTATCATCTAGTAAAGAGTATTTGTATCTAACCCTTGAATTAGTTTGGTGTACTATTTTAAATTTATTACTCATAACTATTGGTTTTGGTTTGCTTCCATTTGTGCTTTTGCATCTTCATATCGCTCTTTTAACTCTTCCATTCCAGCTTGAAATAGTTCAGTTCCTTTTGAAGCTGCTTTCATAATAGTCTCTTGAGCACCTTTATTTGTTAATAGAAAAGTTACAGCTGCTCCAACTAAAGCACCTTTTACAAAATCAGAGTTATTAAATAGTCCTTGATTTTGTGGGTTTTGTTGAGGGTTTCCAAACTGTTGATTTTGATTAATATATGGATTTTGATTTATATTCATAGAAGGAGTTGCTCCAACTCTTGTATTATCAATATTTGGGTCATACATATTTTGTTGATTCATATTATTCATTTGATTTTGATTTACATTCATATTTTGTGGGTTTTGATTTCCATTTTGATTCATCTATTGCTCCTTTGCAATTAATGTTGCTTCTTCACAACACTCATCTTCACTAGGTTTATTTAGTTTATCATCTAAAACTTCTAATGCATAAATTCCTGCCATTCCAATAGAAATAGTAGTCATTGCTTTAAAGAATCCACCCTTTTGAGATAAATAATCAGCAGTAGCAACAGCAGCTCCTGTTGCAATTGCTCCTTGAGAAGTTCTTTTTAAAGTATCTTTTACTGCTTCTTTTGTAGTAATTTCTTCATTTTTAACTTTTCTCATATTAATAGTACTTGATGCAACAGCTGAAGCGATTGCTCCAATTATTACACTTCTTAAAACAGGATTTGATGGATTATTAATTAAAGGTTGGTTCATTATTTAAAGTCCTCTTCTTTTTCTTTATTATTTTCTTTCTCTAACTTTTGCTGCTCTTTTTTCTCTTTAATACAAGCAGCTGTTGCGTTGATAGTATCTTTTACCTCATCAACAGTCTCTTTACTTTTTTCGATTGAAGTATTAGCTACATCCTTTGATTTTGAAAATAGTGATGTTGCTTTTTCTTTTAACTTATCTGATTTTGTAAAAGCATATACTGCCCCTGCTCCTACTGCTATTCCTAATACAAATGGTAAAGCCATGACTTACTCCTTATCTTTTTTATTCATGTAGTCATTAAAAAATGCAACCCCTGCTGCACCTAGTGCTGCTCCTGAAAGCATTGAAAGATTTAATTTAGAAAATAGGTTTGTTAATTTTGTTTCATCCATGTTTCCATTTAACATATCTTCTAATATCATTTGATACTCACCAATTTTTTCCATTACTTGTTCTTGGTTAAAACCTTGCACATCATTTGCTGTTGAGTAATGATTTAAAATACAGTTTCTAAAAGCTGGTAAATGATTGTTGTATGAGTGTGCTTGTAGTTGATAGAAAACATCTCTTATGTCTGCTTCTTGAACATGAGTTAAAAGATTATCATACATAGCGATATTTTGAATCTCACTTGCCACACCTAATTCACAAGCTTCAACAAAACTATTTGGTGCTTCAATTTTTAAATGCCAATCATTAACTGGCACTTCCACATTATACTTTTGTAATAAAAAGATTAAAGCTTGGTAATGCCTAGCTTCAGACTCTTTTATATGTACAAAAGGTTGAACTAAACCAAACTTCTCGATTATTCTTACATATGCTTCATATGCTTTACACTCATCATAAATTGCAATTCTAAGTGCTTGAGAAATTATTGGTTGAGGATCATTTACATCTATTCTTTGGCTTATTAATAAAGCCTCATCTAAATTTGCTGGCAATTACACAACCTCCTTTGCTAAACTATTTATTAACTCTGTGATTTCACTTAAGTTTCTATTTGCTATTAAATCATCCCATAGATTAGGAGGAAAAACAGTTGGGTCATAAGTGATAGTTACAGAAGCTATTATCTTCTTAACTTTTATACTGTTTATTCCATCAATCTTTTGTGGTAAGTTTTCAATATCTTCTAAAGTGATATTTCCACTTTCATTTTTAATCTTTGGATTTACTCTTACTCTTAGTCTTCCAGGAGTATGAGCTATAACAGTAAAATAGCTAGCTATTTTAATAATATCTTCAGTACTTATCATTTAATTCCTTTTTGTAATTATTGTATCTTATTCTTAATAATAACTTATTATAAATTTAGAATCACTATCAACAAATGTTATTTATTAATAGAATACAACTTTATTTCTTCCTGTTTTTTTCGCCTCATATAAAGCTTCATCTGCTCTTTTATATACAGTTTCAAACTTTTCATCGTATATACATACTGTACATCCCATTGAAATAGTAACTTGAATCTTATGTTCATCTATTTCAAAAATCTCTTTTTCTACGACTTTTCTTATTCTGTTTGCTATTTTTATAATATTTACACTTGAAGTATCGTCAATTAAAAGTAAAAACTCTTCACCACCAAATCTTCCTAAAATATCATCTTTTGATATCTCTTTAGAGATAAGTTTTGCCAGTTCTTTTAAAATGCAATCCCCAACATAGTGTCCATAAGTATCATTGATTTTTTTAAAGAAGTCAATATCAAAGATAATCATAGAGAAGTCTTTATCTTCAAGCCATCTTTTTGCATAGTTAGTTATTGTAGCTTTATTATAAACACTTGTTAGTTCATCTGTACTTGCTTTAAAAGTTAAATGATTTATTTTATGATTTAGTGTTGATACATCATTCATACAAATTAAATACTTTCTAATATCTAACTTAGAAACTTGAAAAGTAAAGTACTTCTCTTGGTCATCTATTAGTTTGAACTTCGCTGGCATATCTTTATTGTTGTACCTTTTTGCAACTGCCATAAAGTTTGCTTTTGTTTTATTATCTATTAATGCAATATTTTCTAAAAAATTGTCTGTATTAAAAAATATCTCTTTAAACTTTCTATTAACACTTTGTATCTCTTTTCCATCAGTTATCATAATAATATTTTGTTGGGTATCAAGAACAGACTGTAAGAAGTCTCTCTCTTTTTTTAAAGTTAAATCTTGTTGAGCATTTATCACACGGAACATCTCATTTATTTTTCTAATTAAATAGGAGATTTCATCATCATAGCTAACTCTTAACTGATATTTTAATGTCTCATTTAAAGATACTTTCTTTACGATATTTGCAATATAATTAATTCTATTTACAAAAAGTTTATTTATAAAAATAAAAAACACAATCATTGTTAGAAAAAACATTCCTAAAAACAAAAATAGAATATATTTTAGCTCTACAATCATATTATTGTAAACATCTCTACTATTTTGGAATCTTATATAGAAGTTTTCTTTTTCTAGAACATCATAAAACTTTAAATAGTAAAATAGCTTTTCATCATCTTGAACTTTTATCTTATAATCAATTACATCATTTTCAAAACTTATTTTACTAAAATCATCTACTTCATAATTGCTAACTAAACTTGCATAATCACCTATAGTATCACTTATTTTAGTCAAAAAAGAAGAATTAATAGCTCTACCGGTAAAGACATAACCCGCTACTTCGTTGTTTACTAAAACCTTTTCAAAACTAAATAATACTTTTTCAAAATTTAAGGTTAAATATCTATTTTTACTAGATAAAGAGAGTTCATCAAAACTTGTTTTATTTAAAAAAGAGAAAAGTTCTTCAGGAACAGCCATTTGCTCTTCTGAACTTAAATCATAATATTTTGATATTAGTGGTTTTTTATTTTCATCAAGCAAAATAAAATACGATAGATTTAGTTTTTTCATAAAGTCAGGTTTGTTTATAAAAAAACTATTTAATGATTGAGTATCATTGTTTTTTATATAGTTTAATAGTAAATCATGAGTTGAATACTCATAGCTTATATTTTCTACTTTTTCATAATAATTGTTTAATATACTTTGAACTTTTTTTACATTGTTAATAGTAATTTTCTCTTCTATACTTTCAATATTTACAACCCTACTTTTAACAATAAAAGAGATTAGAACAAAAGAGAAAATAAAGATTATTATAAAAAGAAGTGAAACTTTTTTATTTATATTCATTTTTTATTTTATTGACAATCTTCACACAGTCCATAAATTATCATTGCATGGTCTTTTAGAATAAAGTTATTATCTTTTGCAATTGATTCTTGTTTTTCTTCAATAATATCATCAGAAAACTCAATAATTTTATGGCAAGAAGTACAAACTAAATGATCATGGTGCTCTGAAATTTTAAGTTCATATCTTTTTACACTATCACCTACATCTAAACTATCAATAATATTTAAGTCCTCAAAAAACTTTACTGTTCTATAAACAGTTGCAATTCCTACATCAATGTTGTACTCTTCTTTTACCTTAAATGCTATTTGCTCAGCAGTTAAATGTTCATCTGAGTAAAAAAGAATCTTTAAAATATAATCCTTTTGAATTGAGTTTTTAAATCCTAATTTTGATACGTGTAGTTTGAAGTTCTTTAAAAATGCATCAAATGTCATTCCGTGTTTACTGTTCATTCTTATCCTCTTATATATATAATTACAAAACTAACTACTAATGCTAGTGTATAAACTTTCCAAAGCCTACCATGAATTTTGATATTTTTTTTATGTAAATTTGATTCTTGATACTCTTTTTTCATTTTCAACCTTAATAATCAGTATCAAAATACTATTCTAAATATTCTTAATTTAATATTAATGATAGTAATTATCATTTTAAACTACTTTTAAGACTTCTTCCCTTATAATTTTGATAGCTATTATCAAGTAAAGGATATAAAAATGATTGCACTACCTGCTATAAACACTCTTGCAAGCAATGCACTAGTTGGAACAATTGCTACAAAGTTAATTGATTCAGTAATTAGTTCTAAGATTTCTCAAAAACAAGATAGTAAAAAGTGGTTAAGAGAAAAGAAACTTAATACTTTTTCTGTATTAAGTGATGAGATTGTAACTATGACTTGTGAAAACTTATCAGAAAAAAAGGTAGCTATTAGGTCAATTATTTCTAAATTAGTATTGCTAACTAATGAAAAAGAATTAATTAATACATTAAACAACTATATGTTTATCTTAGAAGAGTATGAGTGCTATAAAGATGAGATTGACATGAAGTCAATTAATACTCAACTTATAAATACAATTAGAAAATCTATAAACAATTTATAATATTGATAAAGACTATCAATATTAAGTATGATTTAAGTGTAATTTTTTTAGAATACATCTTATTATTTGATAACGACTATCATTTAGAAAACTAAAAGGAAAAATATGAACAAAACAAAATTATTAGCAGCAAGTATTAGTTTTGCAGCGGCGCTAGCATTTTCTGGTTGTGCAGCATCGAATGCAGATTCTAAAGCACATTCTCACCATCATATGGAAAAAGGTGATATCTTAAGTTCTTATGCAAAAATTGCACATGATAACTACAATGATGCACTAAATGATGCAAAAGCATTACAAAATGCTATTAATAAATTTGCAGCAAATCCTACTGAAAAAACTTTACAAGCAGCAAAAGATGCTTGGTTAGTTTCAAGAGAATCTTATGGACAAACTGAAATCTTCAGACTTGCAAATGGTCCAATTGATGCAGAAGAAGGTTGGGTTGCTAATAAATATGGTGCATTAGAAGGGCAATTAAATGCTTGGCCATTAGATGAAAATATGATTGATTATACTATTGATGCTAATGGTGCTAAAACAAGTGGAAATATCATTGATACAAAAGGTAAGTTTAACCCAGGTGGTGAAGATTCATCTGTTGTTGATGTAACTTCTATTACTGTTGATGCTTTAACTGCTTTAAATGAAAATGGTGGAGAAGCAAATGTTTCTACAGGATACCATGCTGTTGAGTTCTTATTATGGGGACAAGACCAAGATTACTCAAACTTTGTAAAAGATTCAATCACAAATGGAGCTAAAACTGCTGGGCAAAGACCACTTTCTGATTTTACTTCTGATGTAAACTCTCAAAGAAGATTAGCTTACTTAAAAGCATCTGCACAAAAAATCGTTTCTGATTTAGAAGTTGTAACTTCTGCTTGGAATAAAGATGGTTTATATCAAGCTGCATTCCAAGGAAAATTAACAGGTGAAAATGCTTCTAAAAACTTAACAAGAGAAGAAGCTTTAAAACAAGTTATCGCTGGAATGGGTGTATTTATTAAATCAGAACTTGCAAATGAAAGAATTGCAGTTGCTGTTTTAACTCCATCAGAAGAAGATGAGCATTCTTGCTTCTCTGACAATACTCATAGAGATATTGTAACAAACTACTTAGGTTTCAAAAATATTTTAACTTCAACTTATAATGGTAAAGCATATGGTGCTGCATTATTAGATAAAGTTTCAAAAGAAGACAAAGCTAGAATTGTTGCATTAATGACTTCTATTGAAGAAAAAATTGCAAAAGTTGATGAAACTGCAAAGACAAAAGAGCACTTTGATTATCAAATTCAGCCAGATAACCCAATGGCAAAAGTTATTGTAAAACTTAAAAATGAAATGAGAAAACTTGGTGATGAAATGGTTACAGTTGCAAAAGCAAATGGAATTTCTTTAAGTACAGACGATGTTACAGATCCAGAAGAAACAAAAATCTAATTTCAAATCAATTTCAAAAACCCTTATAAATAAAAGCCTCGTAGCACTTTTTGCTACTGGGCTTTTTGCGGTTTTAGCAAATGGTTCTGAAATAACTCATACGCAAGATAAAAAAACTCTACTTAAACATGTAGAAAATCTAAGTGATGAAGAGTATGATAAGTTTATATTAGGAAGAAGTTTTTTTAAAATCCCTTGGGTTGAAGCTCCAAGTGCAACAACAGCAAGAGATGGATTAGGACCCCTTTTTAATGCAAACACATGTAATAGTTGTCACCCAAGTAATGGTAGAGGAAATCTTTACAACGAAAATGGAACACTTTCACGTGCAGTAATCCCTAAACTTTCAATTCCTTCTAAAGGATTAAAAGAAGAGATAGAGTTTCTTAAAACAAATGCTTTAATACCAGAACCAAGTTATGGTGGTCAAGTTGCTATAAATGGAACAGCTAAAGTAAAATATGAAGCAAAACCAGAAATAAAGTTTGATGAGATAGAAGTTAAGTTTCCCGATGGAGAAGTTGATACTATCTTAAAACCAAACTATGTATTAAATGATTTACAATATGGAGAACTTCACAAAGATACTATTATCACTTTTAGAATTGCACCATCACTAAATGGTTTAGGTCTTATAGAAGATATTCCAAATGAACAAATCTTAGCAAATGTTGATGAATTTGATAAAAATAAAGATGGTATTTCAGGACGAGTAAACTATGCTTATTCTCCTATTACAAAGAAAAAAGAGATAGGGAAATACTCTTGGAAAGCAGCGAATACAACAATCTTACATCAAAGTGCTGATGCAGCTATAAATGATATGGGACTAACAACTTCTATTTTTCCAAAAGATAAATGTACAGATAAACAAGTAGCTTGTAAGGAAGCTCCTAAAGCTAGACATCAAATAGATTTGCCTGATTTTAGACTTCAAGCTGTAGACTTTTATATTAAAAAAAGACAAACATATAGTGCAAAAAAAGATAAAGAGTATGAAGAAGGTTTAGCCCTATTTAAACAAATCTCTTGTGCAAAATGTCATATAGATTCATTTACTACAAAAAGTGGACTTAAGATTTCACCTTTTACAGATCTTTTATTACATGATATGGGTGAAGGTTTAGCAGATGGAAGAACAGAGTTTGATGCAAGTGGAAGTGAATGGAGAACTCCTGCTTTATGGGGTTTAAGTTTACATCAAAAAATCAATAATAAAAAGCCAAGACTACTACATGATGGAAGAGCAAGAAATTTCCAAGAAGCAATTCTTTGGCATGGTGGTGAGGCACAAGCTTCTAAAGAAGCTTTCATGCACTTAGACAAACAAAAAAGAGAAAAACTACTAAAATTTTTAGAGAGGTTATAAAATGAAAATATTTAAAATAGTTCTAACAATACTTTGTTTAACTTCTATATCTTTTGCAAATGAAAAAGTTGAAAATATAGATATTAAAAATAAAGAAATGTTAAATACAATCTATGAGCAAGTGATTTTAAAAGATTCACAAAAAGCCGTAGAGGATATTAAAGCTTTAGAAAAAGAAGTTAGAAATAGCAAAACTGAAGAGGCAAAACAAGAGTTTAAAAATCTTGTTAAGTCATGGAAAAGTGTGCAATCGACATATATTTTAGGTGAATTAAATGAAGACTATATTGACACTCCAAGATTAATTGATATTTATCACCACGGAAATGAAGATATCAAAGTTCAGTTAGACCGTGCAATAGAGAGTAAAGATGCAGCAAAAATTGCTCTATTTAAGAATTCACTTAAATCAATCAATGCTTTAGAGTACGTATTACATACAAAAGATATTAAAGACAAAAGAGTAAATGAAATCACACTTACTATTATAAAAAGAATTAAGTCTCATCTTGAAGATATTAATAATGAATATAAAGCCCTACACAAAACTTTTTTAAGTGATTTAAAAAAGGCAAATGGAATTCTAATCAATAAACTTATTCAAAACACTTATAAACTAAAAGAGTGGAGAATTGGAGATGTAGTTGGTTTAAGTAAAAAATACAAAGACAGTTTTGATAATAAAAGAGGAGAATATTTTATTAGTAAAAACTCTTCATTCGCTATTGATTCTATTTTAAATACTTACAAAAATGTTTTCAATAATAAAGCTTACTATGATTATGGAAACTACCTTGTGGACTTAACACATAATGAACAAGTTAATGTTTTAAGAAACTCAATTACTAAGGCAATCTCTTTAAATAAAAAAATTAAAAATGATAATTTTAAAGATGCAAAAGAGCTTTATGAAGTAACAAATACTATTCATGTTGTTCTATTTTTAGATTTAATTGAAGAGTTATCAATCAATGCAAAAATCATTGATGCAGATGGTGACTAAAATTGAACGACCTTTTACTCTTTGAGTATTTAATAAACCCAGATAAAAGAACTTTCTGGGTTTATATTATCTCATCAGTTGCTATTGCAATGGTTTATTTATACTTTAATAAGAAGTATATTAGAACAAATTTATCTAAAGCTTTGTGGCTTCATCCTAGTGCAAAACTTGATTATTACTACTTTGTTCTTTCATACTTTATTAAAATCGCAATAATTTTTCCAATAGTAATTAGTGCAAATAGTGTTGCTTTGTATATAAGAAAGCTTCTTTATTTAGAGTTTGGATTTAATCACATAAATTCTCTTTCTTATGAAGCGGTAATTATTTTATATACAGTAACCCTTTTTGTAATAAGTGACTTTACTAGATACTGGCTACATAGATTTTTACATACTATTCCTTTTCTTTGGGAGTTCCATAAGATACATCATAGTGCAAAAGTTTTAAACCCTTTAACTTTTTACAGAGTTCATCCAGTTGAAAATATTCTTTTTGGATTTCGATACTCATTAAGTATAGGTCTTACAACAGGTGTATTTTTATACTTTTTTGGTTCAAAAATTGGAATTATAGAAATAGTTGGAGCTAATATGTTTGTATTTGTTTTCTCTTTTTTAGGTTCAAATTTAAGACACTCACATATCCCCCTTGCTTATTTTAGCTTCTTAGAAAAGTGGCTTATTTCACCAAAACAACATCAAATTCACCATAGTAAAAAGTCTTTTGATAAAAACTATGGTGGATACTTAAGCATTTGGGATAGAGTTTTTGGAACGCTAAAACTATCCAATGAAGTTCAAGTATTAAAATTTGGACTTAGAAAAGAGCAAATGAAAGAGTACAGGTCAATAAAAAACTTATTACTATTACCATTTATAAATATTTTAAGAAGGAGAAGTTAGTGAAATATTTAAATTTAGTTGCCCTTGCAACTACTGCTTTACTTGTAACTGGTTGTACAAACTCTACTTTATCTAAAGAAGAAATTCAAAAGCAAATAAAACAAAAAGAACAATTAGGAAAGGTTTTATTTTTTGATAAAAATCTTTCAAAAAATAGAACTCAAGCTTGTGCTACTTGCCATAATCCAGAGAGAGGTTTTGCAGATGACAGAGACAATGGAGTAAAAGCTATGGCATCACTGGGTGATGATGGGAAGTCATTAGGTGATAGACAAGCTCCAAGTGCAGCATATGCTATGTTTAGTCCAAAGTTTCATTATGATAAAAAAAGTAAGCAATATATTGGTGGACAGTTTTGGGATGGAAGAGAAGATACTTTAGCAGGTCAAGCAGGAGGTCCTCCAACAAACCCTATTGAAATGGGAATGCCATCAAAAAAGGCTGTTGTAGATAGACTAAAAGAAAACCCTTATTATATAGAGACTTTCAAAACTATCTATGGAAAAGATATTTTCTCTTCAAATGAAAAAGCATACACAGCGATGACTGATTCAATTGAAAAATTTGAACAAACAAAAGAGTTTGCTCCCTTTGATTCAAAATATGATAGATTTTTAAGAGGAGAGTATGACTTAACACCCCTTGAAGACTTAGGTAGATCACTATTTTTCTCAAATGCAAACAACTCTTGTGCAAATTGTCACCTTAGTAAAGCAGAAGATTCAGAAGGTGAAACTTTTACAAACTTTGAGTATCACAATATTGGAACACCTATAAACCATGAGTTAAGAGCTAAAAATGGTGTAAAAGATATTGATAAAGGTTTATTAGCAAACCCAAAAGTTACTGATGAAAAACATTTAGGGAAACATAAAGTTCCAACACTTAGAAATGTAGCAGTAACTGGTCCATATATGCACAATGGTGTATTTAAAGATTTAAGAACTGTAGTTTTATTTTATGATAAATATAACAATAAAGAAAGAACTATTAATCCAGAGACTGGTAAGGCTTGGGATAAACCAGAAGTTGAAGGAACAATCTCTTTAGAAGACTTAAAAGCAAAAAAACAAAACGAAAGAAAAATAGATGCTTTAGTAGCATTTATGAAACTTTTAACTGACAAAAGATACGAACACTTATTAGAAGAGGAATAATCCTCTTCTTTTAATCTTATAAAATAAAAACTATATAGATTTTTGATTTACTTTTTTAATAATTTTATGATAGCATAATGTAATAAATTAAATTTATTACATCTTAATATGAGAGTATTTACTTGTGAAAATCGTAGGGAAAAAAGAGTTAATTTCCATAATTGATTTAGAACTTTTTGAATTAGATGCTAAAGTTGACACAGGAGCAGATTCTAATGCTTTACACTGTGATGATATTAAGATTGAAAACGATGTAGTACACTTTACACTACTTGATGATATTCATCCTTCTTATCATGGCAAAAGAATGAAAATGCCACTTTATAAACTAAAAAAAGTTAGAAGTTCAAATGGACAACTACAAACTAGACCATCTATAAAAGTTACTGTAGAGTTTATGGGTAAAAAGTACAAGAGTGTAATTACTCTTACAAATAGAGCTGATATGAAACTACCTATGCTAATAGGCAGAAGGTTTTTAAGTGAAAAATTTCTAGTTGATGTATCAAAAGAGTATTTATCTAAACAATAAGTGAGAAAAAATGAAAGTATATATTTTATCAAGAAATTCTAGTCTTTACTCAACACAAAGATTAGTAGAAGCTGGGGAACAAAGAGGTTGGGAGATAAGAGTAATCGACTATCTTAAATGTACAATTGAGATTATCAAAGGTGAACTTTTAATCAACTACTTAGGTAAAAAACTTCCTGTTCCAGATGCTATCATTCCAAGAATTGGTGCAAGTAGAACATTCTATGGAACTGCAATGGTTAGACACTTTGAGATGATGGATGTTTTTAGTACATCTGGAAACCTTGCTATTGCTAGAAGTAGAGATAAACTTAGAAGTTTACAAGTTTTATCAAAAAATAGTGTTGATATGCCAAGAACTGTTTTTGCCTCAAATAAATCTAGTGCAAAAGATGTTATTGCTTTAAGTGGTGGAGCACCTTTAGTTTTAAAAATTTTAGAAGGAACTCAAGGGGTTGGAGTAGTTTTAGTTGATAGTGAAAAAGCTGCAAAATCAGTTCTTGATGCCTTTTATGGAATGGATGTAAACTTATTAGTTCAAGAGTTTATTGAAGAAGCTGGAGGAGCTGATATTAGAGCTTTAGTTGTTGGTGGTGAAGTTGTTGGAGCAATGAGAAGACAAGGTGCAGAAGGTGACTTTAGATCAAACTTACACCAAGGTGGAAGTGCAACTTCTTATAAACTAAATAGAAAAGAGAAATCAACGGCTTTAGCAGCTGCAAAAGCTATGGGTCTTGGGGTTTGTGGAGTTGATATGATTCCATCTAGTCGTGGTCCTCTTGTGATGGAAGTGAATTCAAGTCCAGGATTAGAAGGAATAGAAAAATCAACTGGTATTGATATTGCTGGAAAAATTATGGACTATATTGAAAAAAGTGTACCAAACCCTGGAGATAAAAAAAGAAGAATTAAAAGAGATAGTATCGGAGCATAAACTATGAAGAAGCTAATAATAGCTGATACTGAAATAGAAGCAAATTCAAATATAACTTTGGATTTAAAGCTTCCAAAACTTTATCATTCTCCCATGAAACTACCCATTAGAATCATAAGAGGAAGAAAAGATGGTCCAACTATTTTTGTAAGTGCTGCAATTCATGGGGATGAATTAAATGGTATTGAAATTATTAGAAGACTAAGAAAATTAACTATTCTTAAAAAACTAAAAGGGACTTTGATTTTAATACCTATTGTAAATACCTATGGGGTTACAACCTTATCAAGATATATGCCAGATAGAAGAGACTTAAATCGCTCTTTTCCTGGTTCAAAAAAAGGTTCACTAGCTAGTAGAATTGCAAAAATATTTTTTGATGAAATCGTTACAAAATGTGATTTTGGAATAGATTTACATACAGCTTCTATTCATAAATCAAACTTACCACAAGTACGTACAGACTTGAATAATCCTTTTACATATAATCTTGCAAAAGCTTTTGAAGCACCTGTTGTTTTACACTCAGAGCTAAGAGATGGTTCTTTAAGAGAAGAAGCCCAAAATAAAGGAATTCCTGTTTTACTTTATGAAGCAGGAGAAGCCCTAAGATTTGATGAAAAATCAATTAGAATTGGAGTAAAAGGCATAGTAAATGTCTTAAGGGAGACTCAAATGCTTCCTAATACAACAAAGAGAAAAAAGTTTTCTCTTCCTATTATTGCAAGAACAAGCCAATGGATTAGGTCAACTGAAAGTGGAATTATAAGAACTATTAAAGGCTTAGGTGAAACAGTTAAAGAAGATGAAGTTATAGCTTATGTTGATGAACCTTTGGATGATATGAGTTATGAGATAAAAGCTGCCTTTGATGGAATAATAATTGGAAAATCAGAAATTCCTTTAATACAAGAAGGGGATGCTATTTTTCATATTGCAAAGTTTAAAAACTTAGAAACAGCAGAAAATAAAATTGAATACTTCCATGAAGATGCTATTGTAGATAATGAATTTTCAGAATTAGGAAAAGAAGAGATTATATAAAATAATCTTACAAGGAAGAGCTTAGGAGTCTCTTCCTTGTTTATTAATCATTTAGATTAGAATGAATACTCAACTGTTAAAGTTAATTTATCGTAATCATTGTCACTATCTTCAGCATCAAGATTTACATATAATGCACCAATAGATAAGTTATCAGTAATACCATAATCTACAGTAAAATCAAACTCTTTATCTTTGTCACTACCATATTCCATCTCACCATACATAGCTCCTAGTTCAACACCAGAAATCTCATAGTTTACATTTAAATAAGTTGTTTGTGCATCTGCTTCATAAACTTTTTCACCATCTCCACCTCTTAAGGCATCAAATGGATTAATGTTATCACCTAGTGCAGCCATAGAACCAACTCCACCATTATTGTCTGTAGTTACATATCCAAGGTTAAATCCAAATCCTGCAATATTTAATCTACCTTCAATGTGAGCGATATCTCCATCTTTAGTTCCAGAAACATCTTCATTTGAACTTGCACCATGTACAGTTACACCAAACATATCAGTATCATAATCAACTTTTAAACCATACCAGTTAGCTAAATTATCTGCATCATAATAGTAAGGGTTTACAACTAAACCTTTTACACCTTCATATTTTGCATCTAATACAGCAGCAAAGTCAATCTCTTTACCTTCTGATGTTTCACCAAAGTCAGCAAAGTCTTCTAAAGGAGCATCTACATCTGCAACTGCATTTCTATTTGTATATCCTAAAACAACTGTTGTATCAGGAATTGCTGTAACTCCAAGAACTGCTGCTTCATGGTAATCACCTAACCACTCTAAATCAATCTCTTGTCTACCAAGAGTTAATCCTAAATACTCATTTGCATATGAGATATTAGCAGTATGAACAATTGCTTCTTTTTCACTTCCATCAGAATAATCATCTTCTTCTACTTCTGAAAAATCATGATTTCCTCTAAATCCAACTGCTGCTTTAAAACCATTTAACTCACCAGTCTCATAAGAAAGTCCAATAGAACCCATTGAAAAACCAGAATCTTTGTTTCCACCACTATTATCTTGTTTTTCACCATATAATGTGATATCACCACTTACAGTTCCAGCTTTAAAAGCCTCATCAAAACTATTTGCAACTAAATTACTTGTTAATAGTAACGATGCTGCAATTAAACTTATTTTTTTCATTAAATTTCTCCTTGTGTGTAATTCAACCAGCTTGAATTGAATTAGAATAGTAACAAAATAAACTTTAATCTTTCTTGATTATAAGAACAATTATCAATACTATATTAAACTTTTTATTTCATTACACCAGTTTTCAACTCTTTCATCTGTTAAATCTTCTTGATTATCTTCATCAATTACTAATCCAACAAACTCTCCATCTACCTCAGCTTTTGAATAATCATACTCATAACCATCAGTTGATGTTTTTCCTATAATCTTTGCATTTTGTTCAATTAAAGTTTCATACATAATTCCTAAAGCATCTACAAACTCATGCCCATAACTCTCTTGATCACCTAAACCAAAAAGTGCTACTTTCTTATCTTTGAAATCAATTTCTTGAATATCATCAAAACAATCTTCCCAATCATCTTGTAGCTCACCCTCACCCCAAGTTGATACACCTAAAACAATTGATTCACAATCCTTCATCTTTTCTACACCATCACTTGAAATATCTATTAATTCAAATCCATCTAGTTTTTCATGTATTTTATTTGCAACCTCTTCTGTATTTCCTGTACTTGTTGCATAGAATATTGCTTTCATATTTTTCCTTTTTTATAAAATTATCTTAAAGTTGAACGCATAGAGTATGGAACTAACTTTATGTTGTACTCGCTGCTACTAATATCATTACATCTAACACTTACGTGTTTACAAAAATCATCATTTTTGGGATATACTAAATAAACTTGTTTGAAATCACTCTCTTTTATACATTTAATTGCTTTTTTAATATGTTTATCAATATCAAGTTTTTTGCTATTTATAAACTCCCAAAAAGTGAATATTTTTGTTTGAAACATCTGTTCATGAGAAATAATGTCAATTGAATCATCACTAACATTTACTTCTCTATTATGGGCAGAGTTAAGAATTTTATTAGATACAAATCTTTTAAAACAACTATTTCCATCTAAAAAGAAAGAGAAATCATTCTCTAAAAGAATTATTATTAAGTCAGTTGATTTTTTTAAATTATTAATGTTTTTGGTAAAAATAGAGTATTTTGTAGGAATAGATTCTGTTCTTAATCTAACTTTTTTTAGAAATTTATTTATTAATACTGTTTTTTCAATATCAATCTTAATATTTGAAGAGTAAGAAAAATTACATTGTAAATTAAAATATACTTTACTAATAAAAGTTTCAAATAAAGAGATTTTATTACATAAAGAGATTTCCTCTTTTGAAAATTTCAGTGAGCAAGGTACTTGTTCATTAAAAAGTTTTAAAAACATTAATCTTTGATTTACACTACTTTGAAATTTATCAAAAGAAGGAAGAAATTCATTCTTACTATTAAAGCCAAATCTTTTCATTTATGCTCTTGACTCAAAAAGTAATTCATTTGTTAATGTAACAACTCTTTGTTTATCTAAATCTTTATACCTCATATTCATTAGCTTTACAATTGAACATAGCATTTTTGAGTTTGCCTCTTGTCCTGAGTTTCTAATAACACTTCTTATCTCTTTTCTTAAAATTAAATTTGACATCTCTTCTCCTTTTGTCTTTTACTTTTTACCTAAGATTCTAATATCTATATTTGTTGTAAATTTATACTTAATATAATTTCTATCTAATATATGAGTTATAGCCAAGAACTCATCTAAATCAGCATCAGAAATATCCTTTAAGTTTACAACTCTACTTGTTGTTGACTCATACTTATAGTTTTTAAAACCATTAAGTTCATTTATTACTAATTCACTCATCTAAGCCTCACATTTTTTAATATTTAAAAACTTACAAACCTCACAATACACTGAGCTAGCACTTCTTTTTGTACAAATAACTGGAATATTTTTCTTCTTTGCTTCTTTTCTATATTTGTACATTGCATTATGATTTACAAAGTCTGTTAACATTAATACATAATCTGTATTTTGTGGAATATCTTTTCTACAAGCACTTGATTTTTTTCTTGTGTCCCAATGAGTTATTGAAAAGTTTCCTAACTGATCTAAAATACCTTTTATAGTATCTATCTTGTCTCCACCGATAATTAAAACTGACATCTCTCTATCCTTTAAATGATAATGAATATCAGTATATTAACAGCACTAAACTTAATCTTTCATTATATTGATAACCATTATCATAAATTATTTGAAAACTTTTATTACTTTTTTTATATAATTAAAAATATCCATATTTGAGGTCAATAATGAAACTTTTATTTACACTTTTATTATTTATAAACACAACACTACTTGCTAGTGAAATACAACCTCTTACTGAGCCATGGGTTCCATATCAAATAGAAAATAAAGATGGTTTATCTGGAATTAGTATAGACTTAGTAAAAGAGATACAAAAAAGAATAGGAAATAAA
The DNA here is from genome assembly GCF_004116455.1 of Arcobacter sp. F155. Taxonomy (NCBI): domain Bacteria; kingdom Pseudomonadati; phylum Campylobacterota; class Epsilonproteobacteria; order Campylobacterales; family Arcobacteraceae; genus Arcobacter; species Arcobacter sp. F155. The sequence goes on along the minus strand of NZ_PDJU01000014.1, from coordinate 11,101 downwards.
AAAGAGATAAAAGTCTTTCCATGGAAAAGAGCATATAATATAACATTGAGAAAAAAAGGTTATGCCCTATTTTTAACAACTAAATCAAAAGAAAGAGAAAATCTTTTTAAATGGGTTGGACCTGTTTCTTCTGTTAAAATCAGATTTTTCAAAAATGCCTCAAGAGAAGATTTAGATATAAAAACCCTTGAAGATGCAAAAAAAGTAAACTCTATTATTGTAGAAAGTGATACGGTTACAACAGAAGTACTTCAAAAGTTTGGTTTCACAAATCTTGATTTAAATACACTAACTAATCATAGACTAAATAAACTTTTAGAAAATAAAACAGATCTTTTTCCCACAGATGAAGTATCTTTTATCTATAATCTTAAACAACAAGGTTTAGATAAAAAAATCATTCCTGTAAAAATGGAAGCCTTTTTTGAATCAAAACTATACATTGCATTCAATAAAGAGACAAGTGATGATATAATAAATCGATGGAAAACAGCTTTTGAAGAGATTAAAGCTGATGGAACATACGACAAAATTTTAGAAAGATATTAATAATATTGTGAATAGAAGAAGTTTAAAAAGGTTTTCTTATACTTTTATCCCTGCCCTACTTATAGTATTAATTTACTTATTTGTAGATTTTGCTTTAAAAAAATATTTCTTAGAAACAAAACAACAATCTTCAGAAGATATAAAAACAAGAATAAACACTAGTCAAAACATAGATAAAACAGCAAAAATAATTGCAAAATCAAGTGTAATTTACCTTTCAAACTTTGCCATAGATGGCTTAAAAGATAAGATTGAATTAGACTTCCAAAATAACTTTATAGAAGCAATTGAAATAAAAGACATCTATTTAAATGAAAACCTTATATCTGCTTATAGAAATGAAAACAATCAAGTAGTTTTTACAAATAGACTTCCTGAAAAATACAAACTTTTTGACTCAATTAAAAAAGATATTATCGAAAAAAAAGAGTATACCTATAACAACCTAGGTGAATTAACAATATACTTTAAAGATAGCTCTTATTATAAACAAGTTATTCAATTCTCAGAACAAGAAAAAGAGTTTTTAGAAAAAAACAATAGTTTTAAAATATGTGTTGCTCCTAATTGGGCACCTTTTGAAAAAATTGAAGATGGCAAATATATAGGTATTGCCTCAGATATTTTAGATGTGATGGCAAAACAACTTAGTATTGAAATAAAACTAGTACATACAAACTCGTGGGCAGAATCATTAGAAAAAATAGAAGATAAAAGGTGTGATATTTTACCCCTTGCTTTTCCTTTAAAAGCAAGAGAAAAGTTTTTGAACTTTACAACTCCATATATTAGATCAAATATTGTTGTTGCAACAAAAGTAAATGTTCCTTTCTTTGATAATATTGCTCAGGTTAAAAATAGAAGTTTTGCTGTTTTAAAAGGACACTACTTATTTGAAATGCTTAAACAAAAATATCCAAAAGTAGATATTATCAAAGTTGATACTGTTGAAGAGGGATTAATTAAAGTTGAAACAGAAGAAGTTTTTGGCTTTATTGATAACTCTGTTGTTATTAATCATATTATTCAAAAAAACTTCATTGGTTCTGTTGCTGTATCAGGTAAACTAAATGGAGAAATGAACCTCTCTCTTGCTACTAGAAAAGACCTTCCTATTTTAAATAGTATTTTTGAAAAAGCACTAACAATCGTCTCAACAGAAACAAAAGAAGAGATACTTAATAAGTGGGTTAAAACAACTTATCAGATAAAAACAGACTATACTTTAGTTTGGCAACTTGCTTTAGTTTCTTTATTTATTATTCTAATAACTTTATACTGGAATAGAAAACTAACTCTTTTAAATAGACAACTACAAAAAGAGAGAAATAAAGCTTATGAAGCAACAAAAGCAAAGGCTAAATTTCTAGCAAATATGAGTCATGAAATTAGAACACCTATGAACTCTATAATAGGAATGAGCCACTTAGTTTTAGAAACTGATTTAAAAAATGAACAAAGAGAATATATAGAAAAAATTGATAAAGGTGCAAACTCTTTACTTCGAATCATCAATGATATTTTAGACTTTTCTAAAATTGAAGCAGGGAAAATCGAGTTCCATAATGCTCCTTTTAGATTACGAGAAGTAATTAGTGATTGTATTGACTATATTGATATTGACCTAGAAGAAAAAAATTTAGAATTTATTTTAGAGTATGATGAGAACTTAAGTGAATACTATTATGGAGATAAATTAAGAGTATCACAAGTCTTTACAAATATTTTACACAATGCAGTAAAGTTTACAAAAGAAGGTTTTATTAGGTTAAAAATTGAGCAAAAGGAAAATAGTATTATCTATATTGAAATAGAAGATAGTGGTATTGGACTTAATAAATATGAAGAAAAAAAGATATTTGAATCCTTTTCACAAGGGGATTTAAGTACCTCAAAAAAATATGAAGGTACAGGCTTAGGTCTTGCAATCTCTAAAGATTTAGTTCATCTAATGAATGGAAAAATTTGGCTAAAATCAAAAAAATCTGAAGGTACTACTTTCTTTGTAGAATTAGAATTAAGAGCTTGTTCAAAAGAAGATGAAAAGATAGAAAAAAGTATAAAGCCAGATTTCTCAAATAAAACAATTCTACTTGTTGAAGACAATAAACTAAACCAGCAAATTATTGCAGGTATCTTAAAAGGTACAAATGTAAATTTAGAGATTGTTTCTACAGGAAAAAGTGCAATAAAACTAGTAAGAAAACCTACTTTTATTGATTTAATTCTTATGGATATTCAAATGCCTGATTTAGATGGCTATGAAACAACTCAAATTATTAGAAAGAAAAATAAAAAGATTCCAATAATCGCACTTACAGCAAATAGTCAAGATGAAGATATTAAAAAATCTCATGAAAGTGGAATGAATGACCACTTAAAAAAACCAATTGAGATTCAAAAACTTTATGATACTATAAAAAAATATATATAAAAAATATCTTTTTTATATATTTTTTCTCAAAATGAGACACTTTTGAGACACTCTTTTAGTACAATACCCTATGAGAATTCTAATTTATGATAATAATAGACAAGACTTAGAAAAGTTTTGTAATATGATTAATCTTTACCCTATTGAAATTATAGTAGATAAGGCATCTGACTATAAAGATATTCTTTATTTTTTTGATAATCACTATTATGACAAAATATTTATAGACTACAACGATGATATAGGTAAAAAGCTTGTAAATAAAATTATAGAAAAGAATCCTTTACAAAAAATATTTCTTTTAAGTGATAAAGATGATTGTCCCTTAGAAAAAAACTGTGAACTCTGCAAAAATAAATTTAAAAAAAATATCATAATAAAACCTTTATCTCAAAATCAATTAACAAAAATCATAAGTAGAAAATTTACTTGTGAAAATGAGTTTTTATCTACAAAAGAGTTTAATTTAGAAAAAATAAAAAAAAGAGTACAACTTGAATATCCCTATTTAAAGTTCGAGTATTGTAAAGATAGAGACTCTTTTTTATCTGATAATATTCCAACCTCAGCTTTAGTTTTTGTAACAGACCTTTTAAATCAACATGAAATTCCTTTTCAAGTAACCCATAAAAACCAAATTGTTATTCAATAAAAATAAATCTTAATGATTTTTTTTATATAGTTACCTTCTAAAAATAGGATAGAAAATGAATAGTCAAGAAGCTGTATTAACTATAAAAAACTTATCTTTTGGATATTCAAAGGATAATCTTATATATAAAGACTTTAATTTAGAAGTTAAAAACAATGAGTTGATTTCAATTGTAGGAACAAGTGGAAGTGGTAAAAGTACTCTATTTGAACTTATATCAAAAAACTTAAAACCTATAAAAGGAACTATAACTTCAAAAAAAGTATCTTGTATTTACCAAGACCCCTACAGCTCTTTTCATCCATCATTTAAAGTTATTGATCAAATAAAAGATGTAATTGATACTTCAAAAAATTTAGAAGAAAAATTACAAACTCTTTTAGAAAAGTTAGACTTATCTGTAGAATTAATCAATAAAAAACCTCACGAACTAAGTGGTGGACAACTTCAAAGATGTTCTATTTTAAGAGCACTCCTTATGGAACCTAATTTATTATTAGTAGATGAACCTACCTCAGCTTTAGACAATATAGTTGCTATTGAAGTGATGAAACTATTAATAAATAATTTAGATAAATGTGGTATGCTTCTAATTACTCACGATAACAGTCTTGCCAACTGGAGCAGCGATAAAATTATTAATTTAAACGAATTACAAAAGGATTAAAACAAATGAACAAAACTCCTACAAAAGCACTAGTACTTTTAAATATGGGTGGGGCAAGAAATAAAAACGAATTAAAAATGTTTTTAACAAACATGTTCAATGACAAAAATATTTTAACTGTAAAAAGCAATTTACTTAGGTCATTTATTGCAAAGTTTATTGTTACTACAAGATTAAATTCAGCATGGGAAAACTATGAAGAGATAGGTGGATATTCACCGTTAAACCCTTTGACTGAACAACTTGTTGATAAATTAAATAAACAATTGCAAGAAGTAGAAACTTTCCAAGTTATGAGATATACACCTCCTTTTGCAAGTGAGTGTATAAAACAATTAAAAGAAAAAGGTATTAAAGATGTAGTATTACTGCCTTTATATCCTCAATACTCAACTACTACAACTAAGTCATCATTGGAAGATTTTGAAGAAGTAGCAAAAAATGAGTTTAATCTTACAGTTATAGAACCATTTTATGAAAATGAAATTTATAATGATGCAATTATTAACTCTATCACAAAAGAAGTATCAAATGCTAGAAGTGAAGATTTTAATTTAATTTTCTCAGCCCATGGTTTACCTCAAAAAATAGTTGATGCAGGTGACCCGTATGAGAAACAAGTAAATGACCATGTAGAAATACTATCAAAAAAATTAGAGCAAAAAGGTATCAAATTTAAATCTATCTCTTTAGCTTATCAATCAAAGGTTGGACCAATGAAATGGTTAGAACCCGCTTTAGATGATGAACTAAAAAAATATAAAGATGATAATGTACTAATCTACCCTATTGCCTTTATTGTTGATAACTCTGAAACAGACTTTGAATTAAGTATTGAATACAAAGAAGAAGCAGATGAAATAGGAATAGCTGATTATAGAGTTTGTAAATGTGTAAATGATGATGATATTTTCATTGAAGCAATAAAAGATATTACAAAACTTAATTGATATTTTAAGAATAAAAAAGACTAAGGGTACAAATGAAAATAGAAGATGTTCTTTTAAAACTAGCACACGATGCTATTAACTACGAGTTTGATAATACAATTTCAATTGACAACTCTTTAAAAGAACAATTTTCTATTCTTAATGAACAAAGAGCTACTTTTGTTACACTAAACCTAAACAATAATCTACGAGGTTGTATGGGCAGTTTAGTAGCCCATAGAACACTTTTTGAAGACATTATACATAATGCAAGGGCTGCAGCTTTCAGTGATTTTAGATTTAATAGATTATCACAAGAAGAGTTTCAAAATATTGAGATAGAAATTTCTATCTTAACTCCTGCACAAGTTTTAGAATATAAAAATTTAGAAGATTTAAAACAAAAACTTATTCCAAATAAACATGGTGTTATTTTAGAATTAGATGGTAAAAGAGCAACTTTTCTTCCACAAGTTTGGGAACAACTTCCTACCTTTGAAGCTTTTATTTCCAACCTTTGTAAAAAAGCAGCTCTTGACCCAAATAATCTGCCAGGCTATCCAAAAATTCAAACCTACGAAGTTGAAAAAATAAAGAAGTCTTAATATGAATTATTATGAGAGTTCAAAAAATGGAAAACTCAAATGTTTACTTTGCTCTTATTATTGTGATTTAAAAGATGGACAAATAGGTGTTTGTGGAGTTAACAAACATGTCGATGATAAGATTGAGTGTTTAGTTTATGGTCATATTAGTGCTTTTAATATTGACCCTATAGAAAAAAAACCTCTATATCACTTTTTACCAAAATCAAAATCCTTATCTTTAGGAACTGTAGGATGTAACTTTCATTGTAATTTCTGTCAAAATCATGGAATCTCACAAGAGAAGAAGATAGATAAATCAAACTATATTTCACCAAAAGATGTAGTGACTATTGCAAAACAAAGAGGATGTGAATCAATTTCATATACATATAATGAACCAACTATCTTTTATCCCTTTGCAAAAGACATTGCCCTTGAAGCAAAAAAATATGATATAAAATCAGTGTTTGTTAGTAATGGTTTTGAAAGCAAAGAAGTAATTGATGATATGAAAGGTATTATTGATGCAATAAATGTAGATTTAAAATCTTTTGATGAAAGCTATTATAAAAAAAGTCTAGGTGGAAATTTAAATCAAGTTTTAGAAAATCTAATTCATCTTAAAACAAATGGTATTCATACTGAAATCACAACTTTACTAGTCCCTACAAAAAATGACTCGAAAGAAGAGATAACAAATATTGTAAAGTTTATAAAAAACAATCTTGGTGAAAATACAGTTTGGCATATTTCTGCTTTTCATCCTGATTATAAAGAAACAAATCTTCCTAGAACTTCCTTTGAAAAACTAAAAGAAGCCTATGAAATAGCAAAAGAGTATGGATTAAAGTATGTATATATTGGAAATATAGGATATGAAAATAATACATACTGTTCAAACTGTCATGAACTTCTTATATCAAGAGAGTTTTTTGATGTAAAACAATATAATCTAAAAAATGGGGCATGTCCAAAATGTAAGAAAAAACTTGAAGGAGTCTTTGATGGATATTAGAAAAACAGTTGTAAGTGGAAGTTTTTATCCAGATACTAAAGAAGAAATAAAAAGATATATTGAACACTTTAACTCTAACTTTACACTTGAAAATGAACTTGAAATGGATATTAAGGCTTTAATAGTTCCCCACGCAGGATATATCTATAGTGGTTTTACTGCAAACTTAGCTTATAATATTGCTTCACGTAAACAGTTTGATAATATCATTGTAATAGGTCCTTCACATAGACACTATTTAAAAGGTGCTTCAATTGTATCTTATAGTGAATATGAAACTCCTCTTGGAAACATTGATATCAATATTATGCTAGTAAATAAACTTAGAGCAGAGTTTGACTTTTTATGTTTTGATGAAGATGCACATTTTGAACACTCAACTGAAACTCAAGCTCCATTTATAAAAAACTATTTCCCTAATTCTAAAATCATAGAGATAGTATATGGAGAGCTTGATTTTAAAGAGTTATCACTCTTAATTGATGAGTTAATAAAAGCTAAAAATAACTTAATAGTAATAAGTACAGATTTAAGTCATTTTTATGACTTGGAAACAGCAAAACGTCTTGACAATATTTGTCTAAATGGTATAATAAATAAAGACTTGTCACTACTAGATAACCCCTGTGAAGCCTGTGGAAAAGTAGGAGTAAAGGCAATTATCAATAGTGCCATAAAAAATAGTTTTATTACTAAGCATTTACACTATTGTACAAGTTATGACAGAACAAAAGATGATAAAAGTGTTGTTGGATATACTTCATTTTTAATTGGAGAAAAAACCTAAAATAATGTTATTTACACTAAAGAAACTAATTTCTGCTTTTTTAATGCCTTTATCTATTGGTCTTACCCTATTTATTATTGGACTATTTTATTTATTAATCCAAAAACAAAATAGAGCAAACTTTTTTATAATTGTTGCTTTTTTATGGACAGCACTTATTGCTTATTCACCCTTTTCAAATGCAATGATTCAACCATTAGAAAACAAATACCCTTCATATTTAAAAGTTGATAAATCAATAAACTATGTTTTAGTTTTAGGTTCAGGTCATATAAATAATGAAAATCTTTCTGATGTTTCACAACTTTCAAGAACAGCTTTAATGAGACTTTCTGAAGGAATAAGAATCTACAAAGAACTTGATAATGCTAAACTTATACTTTCTGGATATCAGGATAATCAAAAACTATCAAATGCACAAATGATGAAAAATGTTGCACTTAAATTTGGAGTAAATGAAGAAAATATTATTTTACATGAAAAAGCAAAAGATACAAAAGAGGAGTCTAACTATACAAAAGAGACTTTAGAAAAAGAGCCTTTTATTCTTGTAACTTCAGCTGCTCATATGCCAAGAGCTATGAAAATATTTGAAGCAAACTGGCTAAATCCAATTGCTGCACCTACTGATTACTTATCAAAAAATGAAGGTTCATATCTAAGTGTACCAAAAGCTTCAAATCTTAGAAAAACAGAATCTGCAATGCATGAATATCTTGGAATTATTTGGCATACAATAACAGAAAAAACTAAATTTCTTACTGATTGACTTTTCTTTACTTAATGTTGTATAATTGCGCCCTTAATAAGGGGTAATACAAATATAAATGAATAAAATTATTGAATTAAAAAATATCTATTTTTCATATGATAAACAAACTATCTTAGAAGATATTAATTTAGATATTTTAAAAGACGACTTTCTTGCTATTATTGGTCCAAATGGAGGAGGAAAGTCTACACTATTAAAACTTATCCTAAATCTTTTAGAACCTAAAGATGGTAAAATCAAAAACTTTTTGGATAAAAACCAAATAGGATATGTTCCTCAAAATACAAATTTAAATATTGATTTTCCAATTACTGCTTTAGAAGTAGTACTTATGGGACATACTCCAAAAAAGAAAAAGCTATTTGGCTACTCAAAAGAGGATATTGCTTGTGCTATGCACTCATTAAAGCAAGTTAGTATGGATAAATTTGCAAATAGTAAGATTGGTGATTTAAGTGGAGGACAAAGACAAAGAGTTTTTATCGCACGTGCTCTTTGCTCTGACCCCAAACTAATGCTTCTAGATGAACCCACAGCAAGTATTGATGTTAAGGGACAAAAAGAAGTTTATGATTTATTAAAAGAGTTGAACAAATCTATTGCAATTGTAGTTGTAAGCCATGATATTTCCGTACTATTAAACTATGCAAAAAATGTTGCACACATAAATAAAAACTTAGTCTATCATCATCTAAAAAATATAGAAGAAAAATACGATGACCATGAACACTTATGTGAAGTAGAACTACTTTCTGCCCTTGGTAAAAAACAAGTTTGTTGTAACTCAACACATGTATAAAGAGAGAAAATGTTAGAAGTTTTACAATATGATTTTATGCAAAATGCAATAATGGCAGGGATTCTTGTTTCTATTGCAGCAGGGATTATTGGTTCATTAATTATTGTTAATAGAATCACTTTTTTAGCAGGAGGAATTGCCCATAGTGCTTATGGAGGAATTGGTCTTGCCGTATATTTAGGTTTACCTATTTTATTTGGGGCAACTGTATTTGCAATTTTAACAGCTGTAATAATTGCAGCTATTACGCTAAGAAATAGACACAGAGTTGATTCTATTATCGGTATTATGTGGGCATTAGGTATGGCTGTGGGAATTATTTTAATAGATATAACCCCTGGATACAATGTAGATTTAATGTCTTATTTATTTGGTTCTATTATTGCTGTTTCACAAGAAGATGTTTATTATCTATTAGCTTTAAACACTTTTATAATAGTATCAGTATCACTATTTTATAAACAGATACTTGCAATCTCTTATGATAGTGAATTTGCAAGTTTAAGAGGTATTTCTGTTAAGTTTTTCTATACATTAATACTAATTCTTGCTGCACTAAGTGTTGTCGCAGCAATTAAGGTTGTAGGTTTAATTCTAGTAATAGCATTACTAACTATTCCTACTTTTTTAGCAGAGTTTTTTGCCAAGAAACTCTCTTCAATGATGATTATTAGTTCACTATTTGCAACATTTTTTACAATAAGTGGATTGTTTATTTCTTATCTATATGACATTAGTTCTGGGGCAAGTATCATTATTGTTGGTGTAATTACACTCTTATTGGTTAAACTATTAGGAAAAAAATGAATAAAGAAATAAACTTAGGTGAAATAAACAACCTTAAAGTATCAAGAGTTAGTGAACCTGGACTTTACTTAAAAGCCTTAAATGATGAAGAAGTACTACTTCCAAATGCTTATATAACTAAAGAGATGCAAATAGATTCTAACTTAGATGTATTTATCTATACAGATAGTGAGGATAGACTTGTTGCTACTACTTTAACTCCTTATGGATATAAAGGTGATTTTGTAAGTCTTGAGATAGTTGATATTGCAAAGTTTGGAGCATTCTTAGATATGGGACTACCAAAAGATTTACTAGTTCCTAAAAATAAGCAAAGGTCTACATTTAATGTAGGAGATAAGAAAGTAGTTCAAATTATTGAAGATGAAAAAACTCACAGGCTTATTGGAAGTGAAAAATTTGAATTAGAAAAGCTTGATTACGATTTTAAACAAAATGATGAAGTAGAGATTATTCCATATATCAAAACACCTTTAGGATTTAAAGTTATTGTAAATAACAAATATTCAGGACTTATCTATCATAATGAGATTTTTGAAAATATTCAAGTTGGAGATAAAAAAAGAGCTTATGTTAAATTTGTTAGAGAAGATGACAAGCTTGATATTTCACTACAAAAAATTGGGGCTAAAAAAAGTGATGACAATCCACAAAGAGTTTTAGATATATTAAAAGAAAACGGTGGAGAATTAAGCTTTACATACAAAAGTGATGCAGAAGATATAAAAGATACTTTTGAAATGAGTAAAAAAGCTTTCAAAGCCTCATTAACAAAACTACTTGAAGATAAAAAAATTCTTCTTAGTGAAACTTCGATAAAAGCTATATAATAGCTTTTATCTTTTGATTTATCTGCTTATATAAATCTACACACTCTTCTATAGAGATACTATCACTTTCCAACTCTTGTAGTAATTCACAGATATCATCTAAAGCGACATTTAAACAAGAGTTTTTGATGTAATGAGCCTTTTGTGCTATTGCTTCTTTCTCTTGATTTTCAATTAAACTCTCTAAATCTTCTAAATCTTTTGTTATATCTTTTTTAAATTTATTTACTATCATATTTGCTATATTTTCTGAGATACCTAATTTATCTACTA
>NZ_PDJU01000013.1 GCF_004116455.1 Arcobacter sp. F155 | reverse complement strand
TTCAGCATTAGGTTATGACAAGCCAATGAATGTTTATTTAAATCAGATGAAAAATGTTGCATAACGATACAGAGATAGGTGGAATTTAAATTACGAAATAGTTGTCTTGACTTTTAGTGGCATTATATATCTCATATATTGGAAGGATTGTAAAGTAGAGATTATTTCTCTAAAAGAACAGATTGTTGAATTTGTTTTTATGACTCATCTTTTAGTGTCTATGCTCTGTTAACAGATAAAAGAAGCTTTATTTAATTAGAAAAACTTAGAAATAAAATGATATAGATGGTAACTTGTTCGGGAAAAAGTAATTTTAGCTTATGAAGAAAATGATTTATAAATATCGGTGAGATTATGAAAAAATAAGTAAATGTTTATCTAGTTTTCTAAAATAAAAAGTTTCAACTTTAAAGTTAAAGCTTTCATTTGAGTTTAAATTATATAATCTTACATTGTTAATAGTTTTATGATTTAATAGCTCATCTTTTAAATATTCTTTCTCCTTTGAATTACATTCAAGTAGTTGAAAAAAGTCACCATTTTCCTCATCCCAAAGCTCTTTTACAACTTCATTACCAAGTAAATCTCTAAAAGCTTTATTTATACAAAAAAGTTGTTTATGAATAAAGGTTACAATATAAACAGAAGAGTTATCAACTATTTTTTGAATTAATGCATTTTGCTCTTCCAGTTCTTTTATATAAAGTTCTGAATTATTGTTTTCCTTTTCAAAATTATCAATATTTAGCTTATATCCATGATTTCTTTTTTGAATAAATATATCAAATTTAATTTTCTTTTTAATTCTATTAATAAGTGTTCTAACAGATGTATCACTATTTAGTTTTAATAAAGACTTCAAATTTTTTGTAGATATAAACTCTCCTTTTGATAGAGATTTAAATAGTAGTATTTCTTGCTTTGTTAAAACATATATCTGATTATCTATGAATATTTCACTTTTTTTGAGATTTATATTGATTTCTTGGTTTAAGTGAATTATTTCTGTTTTTTTTGTCTTCTGAAAAAACTTACACCAACTTTTTAATTCTTCAGAAGAAAAAGAATATTGAATATAGTTTGAAAAACCATTTTTTAAAAGTTTTTTTATATCTTCATCATTATTTACAACAAAAAGTAGGAAACAACTGGCCTCTCTATTTTTATAGGATTCGATAGCTTTATCATCTATTGTTGCTGTATCAATTAACAAAAAATCGACATCTTGAATATGAATAGCTTCTTTCATATTCAAGATATTAAAAATTGATATAGCTTTTAGTTTTAAACTATCATTAAAAGATACAACTTTAAAATTCATTATATATTCTAGCTATTTCTACGGTTCTTGTCTAGTTGCAGCGATTACAAGTTCTCTAATGTTTACATTTTGTGGTTGTGAGTATACAAACTCAATTGATCTAGCAATATCATCTGCAACAATTACACCATCCATTGATTCTTTCCATTCTTCATAACCCTTGATAATTTCATCATCAGTTGTATGCGATAATAGTTCAGTCTCAACTGCACCTGGGGCAATAGTTACAACTCTTACATCAAAAGTAGCTACTTCTTCTCTTACATTTTCAGAGATTCCGTGAATTGCAAATTTTGTACCACAATAAGCAGCATGAGCGGGGAATGTTTTTTTACCGGCAACTGAAGAAATATTTACAATTGTTCCAGTTCTATTCTCTTTCATATCAGATAGTACAGCTTGCATACAGTTTAATACAGCAATAACATTTAAGTCAAACATCTTTTGCCACTCTTTTATGTCTTGTGTATCAACTGAACCTAATAACATTGCTCCTGCATTATTTACTAAGCAACCAGTTTTTCCATACTTTTCTTCTGCATCTCTTATAACTTTTTTTATCTCATCAAAATCTGTAACATCAACTTTTGTACAAATAGAGTTTGGTAAGTTTAATGCCTCAAGTTTTTCTACTCTCCTTGCAATTAATAAAAGAGGATGACCTGCATCAGAAAACCTTTTTGCTGTTGCTTCTCCAATACCTGAACTTGCACCTGTAATTACAACTAATTCTTTCATTTTTTATCCTTTTTAGTTTTTATTAAATGATTATACATGAACTAACGTTTCAATAACGTTCTATAACTTTCTTGTTTAAATATATTTTATCCTCTGTTGTATCTATATCAAAAGCTAAACTATCATCTAAAAAGATTGATTTATAATTATTTCTTTTTATGATTATTTTTGCCCCTTTATCACCTTTTAATGATAAGAGTTTTTCATAGTGACTATTTGAGAATATTGCAGGAACAGCAATATCGCCTTTATAGTGAGTACAAACTATTTCATTTTCTTCATTTGATTTGCATATTAGTTTTTTCAAATGGCTAGTAGGAATAAAAGGTTGATCGCAAAGCATTATTAGTGTTTTATCAAACTCAACAAAGATGAAATACCGTATGATATAGAACTTCCTATTCCTTTTGGGTATTCATTATTTATAACAATTGAAATTGGATAATTTATTATCTCTTTACTTATCAAGTCTTTATTTGCACCCAATACAACTGTTACATTAGAATTTACATCTAAAGCTTTTTTTATTGAGTTTTGAATTAATGTTTTATTTTGAAACTTGACAAGCTGCTTAGATTCCCCTAAACGACTTGAAGTTCCTGCTGCTAGTATTAAAACTGCTAAGTTATTAGATTTTCCCATTTTCCTGGCTTCTCTTTGGGAACATATTGATAGGGCAATTGATTGGTGAGTGATACCCCCCCCTATATCAAAACCAACTGGGGCAAAAAATCTTTTATCATCTTGAAGATTAAATTGTTCGCGCTTTTTTTGCATGTTTTTCTTATTTCCCAGTATTCCTATGTACTCTACATTTGATTTAAGAAGTGCTTCAAGGTATGTATCATCCGTCTTAGGAGAGTGACTTAATATTACTGAAGCATTACAGGAACTTAAATCATAAGATAAAATATCTTCTAATTTTTCTAATTTGATTAATTCATCTGCTTGTCTTACATACTCTTTTCTTATCTTTAAATCAATAACCGCAGTTTTCCAGCCCATTAGATTTGCCATATTTATTAAAGAACTCACATGTGCACCTGAACCAAAAATTAAAAGAGAATAAGGCTTAGTAAGTAATTTACTTAAAGAGTCATAATTCTTTTCAAAATAAAAAGGCTGTAGTTCATAGCTACTGATACCATGAGCTGAATTTTTATCTTTAGGAGTATTCTCATAACTAATTGATTTATTTGATTCTAAAGCCTGCTTTGTTAAATCTATGATTTTTTCATGTAAACTAGGACTTCCTAAAACACCTATAAACTGCTCTTTAGAGTTTACAAACATCATATTGCCAAGCTTAGCATAGCAGTGTCCTATTGTTTCAGTAACACTAACACATACTATATCTAAGCCTCTTTGTTTTAAGTCTTCTATAAACTTTAAATTTGTTTTATCAAAAAACATCAATTATCCCATTTTTATTGGCATTGAAGTATATAATTTTCCAGTAGCATCAAAAATTGCATTTGGTACAGCAGCTAATATAGGAGGAGTACCTGGCTCACCAATACCACCAATTTTTTCACCTGAATTTATAATACTAACTTGAATATCTGGAACATCAGAAACTCTTGTAACTGTATAATCATAGAAGTTGTTTTGTACTGCAGTACCATTTGAGATAGTAATCTCACTACTTAAAGGAGTTGCTAATCCATAATTAATACCACTAATCATCTGATTTTCTACATTTTGGGGATTAAATACAAATCCACAGTCAATAGAACACCAAACCTTTTCAACTTTAAAACTTTTTCCACTAACTCTAAGGTTTGGAACAAAATTAGAAAATCTAACTTATTAGTTTTATAACCTTTGTTTAGACATATAATTTGTTCCAAAAAGTGTTCAAGAAGTAGAATTTAGTGATTTTCTCAAATCCTAAGGACTTTTTGAAC
The DNA here is from genome assembly GCF_004116455.1 of Arcobacter sp. F155. Classification (NCBI taxonomy): domain Bacteria; kingdom Pseudomonadati; phylum Campylobacterota; class Epsilonproteobacteria; order Campylobacterales; family Arcobacteraceae; genus Arcobacter; species Arcobacter sp. F155. The sequence goes on along the minus strand of NZ_PDJU01000013.1, from coordinate 77,600 downwards.
AAAAAAAATCACTTTTGAAGTCATAAGTTTAAAGCATCATCCAGCATGCCATCGAAATGAAACCTTTAATTATTATGTAAATTTTAAAAAATTACCTTCTAAAATATCTATTACATGCTTAATAACTTCATCCTTAACATTTGGATAAATATTTTTAATTAAATTAAACTTATCATTTGTTGGTTCCATAACTTCTACATCGATAATATCAGAACTTATCCCAATAGTTTTAGTAAATGTATCTTGTGCTTTAATAGCATTTTCTTTTGTTTTGTTAACATATCTTTGTTCTGTTGTTCTAATTGATTTATGACCTAACATTGAACTTACATCATATACATCTGCACCAGCATTTAAAGATGTCTGTGCTACCATTGAACGTATGTCATGAAGAACTAAGTCATGTATGCCCATAGATGCAGTTAGTTCTTTAAATAGTTTTAAAACCCATTTAGCAGTATATTTAAATACCTTACCAGTTGCTTTAACTTCCCCTAAACTTTTTATTGCATCAGCTAATATTGGAGTTAAAATAAACTCAAGTTCTATTTTATTTTTTACATCTTTAGCATCAATTTTAAAAGTATGATTATTCCAATTAATATTTTCATATTTAAGTGATATAACTTCACCAATTCTTCTACCTGTTAGTAAGAACATAAATATACTTTTAATTTGGGTATTCTCATATTCAACCATTGCTTTAACAATTTTAGATGTAGTTTCTATAGGATAAGTATATTTTCTTTCATTAGAAACTTTTGGTTCAATTAGTTTTGTCCAATTTAACATTACATCATAGTATTCTAATGTTGGTTTAATTGTTGGCTTAATATGTGATATTTTTGATGCACTTAATCCTTTTTGTTTTGCCTTATTCACTATAGCTTGAACATCTTGAATGGTAATATCATCTACATTCTTATTATGAAGAGGTTTTAAATATTTATTGAACATAATTTCATAAGCTTTAAAAGTAGATTCTCTAATCTTTTCAGCACTTAATCGTGATTGATAATAAGTTTTCCAACAATCTTTAAATTTTCTACTATTAATACCCTTGACAATTACTGGAATATTTTTATTTTTGAGACTACCATTAGTTTTAAGTTTATTAATTATTTCAGCTTTTTTCCCTTGAAGAGATTGAATGGCTTTAACCATTGTTGTCCCTCTTGGCATTGTATAACTTTTTTTCCCTCTAACTCTTTTATTGTTATATTGTGTGGCTACTTCAATTTGAATTTTAAAGTCACTATTTGGTGCTTTAGTATTACCATCTTTATCAACCCTTGGTTCTGTATCTGATAGTAGATAAAAGTTTGATGCAGAACCATTACTAAGGACTATTTTGTATCTATTAGGCATAATATTCTTCCTTGAACCACTTTTAATATTTATATCTTAAAAAAGTGGTTATATCTATATTTATTGATATATATTTATATTTAATTATATCTAATAAAAGTTTATATAATGGTCTATTTATAGGTAATTGTAGTAAGTTGTTTATATATAAAAAACAAAAGATGAGTTTCTTTCAATAGTGGCTCAATCTTTACATAAATAAAGTAGGCTTTTTAGCTTACTTTATTAGAAATCATAAAAGAGCTAATTCTATTGTAAATAGAGTTCCTTTATACTTAGTACCTTCAAAAGTAAACTCTTCATTTTGTACTTCAATTTTTCCTTGCATATGTTTTGTAACAATCTCTTCACACATATATAAACCAATCCCTGTTCCATGTGTTTTATGTTTTGTTGTAAAGTATGGTTCAAATACTTTATCTATAATATCTTTTGAAATTCCACCTGCATTATCTTTTATTTTGATTATTAGATTATCTTTTTCTTTATAAGCATCAATAAATATAACTCTTTTATCTATATTGTTCTCAATAAATGCATCTTTTGAGTTATTAAAAATATTTATAAGAACTTGGATAAGAGCATTACTATAGTTTAGAACTTCTGTTTCATCACTGGTTTTAATAAGTTCAATCTCTTCATTTTTGAACTTATTATTTATAATCATTTTCACTTTTTCAAATACATCATCAAAATTAAAATATTGTTTCTCTTGGTCAGGCTTAAAGAAACTTCTAAAGTCATCAATTGTTTTTGATAAAAATTGAGAAGAGTTATTGATAATATCTAGGGATTCAAAAAACATTTCATCTTTTAATACACCAAGCTCATGTTGTAGTTTAATACCTGTTGAAGCACTTGAAATTGTAGATAAAGGTTGTCTCCATTGGTGAGCAATATTTTCTAAGACCTCTCCCATTGCAGCCATTTTTGATTGTTGCATTAATAGTTTTTCTTTGCTTCTTACTTGAGTTACATCTAAGGCATTTGAGATAATAACACGCTTATTCTCTCTTATTCCATAAGGAGCACTTTTAAAGTGCCAAATTAGATTTTTGCCATCTTTTGTTTTTATATTAAACTCACCATTATCTACGGTTTCATTAATATTATAAAGAGAGGATAAAGTACTTACAATACTATTTTTATTGTCTTGGTCTATCTTTGTCCATTTTTTTATATGGTCAATCTCTTTAAAACTATATCCTGTTATTTCACAAACTGCTTTATTGAGTTTTATTATTTCGCCATCTTCATTGAATATTATAATAGGAGAAGCAATAGTATTAATGATTTTTTCTTTTTCATCTACTATTTTTTCAATCTTTAAAAAAGTAGATTTAATTAATATATAAAGAAGTAGGGTAGTTATTACTATAAATGCAAGACCTTTTATAGTCTGTATAAAAGTTAATGTTTCATTGCTTAGATTTAGATAGAGTAGTAAATTATCAGAAAAATAAATCCATAAAAAACTAAAAGTAAAATATACTAAGCATATCTTTAATGCGTTACTCATTTTTGACCTTTAATTTCATATATTACAATAATATTACAAATTAAAAGATTTAATGAGTATCTTTAAAGCTATTTTTTAATAAAAATAAAGCTACAGAAGAATTACTTTTGCGAGCATTAAAAATGAGAAGAAACCTACAATATCTGTTACAGTTGTAAGTAGTACTGTACTTCCAATTGCTGGGTCTACATCAAGTTTTTTAAGAAATAGTGGAATTGAGGCTCCAAAGAAACCTGCACTAAATAAGTTTATAACCATTGCCATTGCAATAACAACACCAAGCATAGCTTTATCAAACCAAACCCAAGCAATTAATCCTATAACTACAGCAAAAACTACTCCATTAAAAATAGAGATAAAAACCTCTTTTTTAATAGCAGTTTTACTATTATCAAAGTCGATATCACCTAACGCAAGTTGTCTTACCATTACGGCTAAGGTTTGTGTTCCTGCATTTCCACCCATTGAAGCAACAATAGGCATTAAAATAGCTAAGGCAACATAAGATTGAATAGTTTCATCAAATAATCCAATAACTAAAGAAGCTAAAATAGCAGTTCCTAGGTTTAAAAATAGCCAAAAACCTCTTTTTTTAGCAACGGTAAGTAAGTTGTCATCTTGCTCAAACTCATCATCTACACCTGCTAATTGGTACATTTGTTCCGTTGCACTCTCTTCAATTACATCTAAGATATCATCGGATGTAATCCTACCCATTAACATACCTTGATATCCAACAACAGCCACAACTGAAAGGTCATATTTCTCAAACTGTTTTGCTACATCATCAATATCATCTTTATCTTGTACAACAAAGGGTTTAAATTTGTTCTCTTCATGAGAGTTTAAAATCTCTTCATATGTTTTAGTAAAATCAAAGATAATTAAATCTTCAAGTAGAATTGAGGCAAGAAGTTTCTTATCATCATTAATAATAAAAACTTGGTGAATATTTTCTAGTTCATCACTTGCTTTTCCCTCTCTTAATCTATCAATAGAACTTTGAATAGTATCTTTGATATTTGCAGAGAAAAGCTCAGTCTGCATGTATGAACCAGCTTCATCTTGGTTATATCTCTTAAGCCAATTAATCTCTTCTTGGTCTTCTTCTTCTAGACCATCAAAGACTTCTTTAGCTTTATCTTCATCAATTCCTTCAATCTCTTGAATGATATCTGTAGCATCATCTGATTCTAGTTCATCTACTACTTCTGTTAGTTTTTTAATTGATAGTTCTTCATAAACATCTTCTCTTAGATATTCAGGAAGTTCAAGGATAACTTCACCCAGTAAGTCTTCAGGGATTTTTTTAATAGTATCAAAGAAGTCTTGGCTATTTTCTGCGTGGACTTTTTTTAAAGAGTAAGCTATATCACTAGGGTGAATGTCTTCTATTTTTTCAAGAAGCTCTTTCGTGTCTGTTATAACTCTCTCTTCTGACATTAAATATTCCTAATTGTAATTGGTGAACTTGAAAGTGAGTCTTCAAGTTTTGTTGGAATTAACACATTTAAATCTTTAGTATGGTTTTTAAGTCTATTTGACATAGTTTTAGCATACTCTTTAAATACTCTTTTTTCTTTACCTTTTAGTTTACTCTTAGTTACCTTTATAATTTTTAAAGGATCAATGGCTCTACCATTTCTATATAATCCTAAGTGTAAGTGAGGTCCAGAACTTAATCCCGTACTTCCAACATATCCAATATGTTGACCTTTTCTTACTTTACTTCCACGTCTTAAGCCACCTTTGAATTTGTACTGGTGAGCATAAAGAGTTTTTAAACCATTTTTATGTTGGATAATAATTGTATTTCCATAACCACCTTTTCTACCTCTAAAAGTGATTCTTCCATCTGCTGCTGCATAGATTTTTCTTCCTCTTGGAGCTGCATAATCAACTCCTAAGTGAGCTCTATATCTTTTTAGAACTGGATGGAATCTTCTTTTTTGGAATCTACTTGAGATTCTACTATATCTAACTGGCGTTTTAAATGTGAAGTTTGTTAAGCTTTTACCATTTAGGTCATAATATTGACCATCTCTTTCATGTCTAAATATAAAGTTATTATCCCCTGCAACTTCAACCATAGCTGCAACAATTTCAGGTTGACCAAAATATTTTCCAAGTCTGATTTTTTGTTTATATTTTATAACTACAAAATCACCTTTTTGCATTCCTCTAAAGTTTACACTTGATTTAAATGCTCTAATAAGTTCATTTGCAAGATTTTTATTATTTGTTCTTTTCATAATATCAAGATATGGAGAGTGAGAAATTTCTAAAACTAAAGTCTCTTCTATCTCTTGATATGAAATAGGAAGTGTTTGAAACTTGTACGTTCCATCTAGTTGTTTTGCAATGTGAAGTTGAATATCTTCTGATACTGGAATTAATACTTGTTTTAATGAGTTATCGTTATCAAGTAATAAGTGATAAGGTATTCCTGCATTTATTTCAGAACATAACTCTTTATCTTCTTTTGGTAAATCAAAATATAATGATTGGGAAATTCCATACTGTTCTAAAAATGTTAAAAATGTTTCGCCCTTTGGCCAAGCTAACTCTTTCACCTCTTTTGCTAGTGCAAAAGTACTTAAAAATACAAAAACTAATAAAATGATTTTCTTCACATGACTTCTTTATACTAAAATTAGAAAAATTATTATACAATCCGCAACTTGAAGAGTTAATAAAATATTTGGGGAATTGTATGAAAAAACTACTACTTCTTTTATTCTTTATGGTTACTTATTTATTGGCTGATCTAGTAGATGTATATCGAAACCAAGGCTTAGATGCAGTACGAGCTGAGCTAGAAAAAGAACTTACAAAAAAGCAATACTGGGAAAATTATCTAAGTAACAAGAACGTTGAGTATGGTTACTATGAATCAAAAGAGTTTTTAATAGTTGCAGAGAAGCAAAAAAAAGAGATAAAAGTATTTAAAGTAGAAAAAGATAATTATAATCTACTTTTAAAAGAAGATATTATTGTTGGTGAAAAAGAGGGTGATAAGCAAGTTGAAGGTGATTTAAAAACACCAGAGGGTGCTTATATGTTAACAAAAAAACTTACTAAATTAGATCAATTTTATGGACCACTTGCTTTAGTAACTTCTTATCCAAATACTTTTGATAAAGCATTAAATAAAAATGGTCATGGAATATGGATTCATGGAATGCCTTTAAATGAAGAAAGAGAAAAGTTTACTCAAGGGTGTATTGCTTTAGACAATGAACAATTACAAGCAATAGATAAAAGTATTGCCCATGAAAAATCTATTTTACTTATAAGTGATGAGCATCTTCCAAAAACTTCAAAAGAAGAGATAAGTACAATTTTAGCTGCTATTTATAAGTGGAGAGAAGCTTGGAAAAAATCTGATATTGAAGAGTATTTAAACTTCTACTCTGAATCTTTTAAAAATGATAGAGGAATGAGTTTAGAAGAGTTTGCAAAATACAAAAAAAGAATCTTTGCTAAAAAAGAAGAGAAAAAAATTGTATTTACAAATATAAATATCGCTCCTTATCCAAACTCACTAAATAAAAATATGTATAAAGTTCTTATGGATGAAGATTACAAAACAAAATATTATACTTTTGTAGGAAAAAAAGAACTATATATTGAGCTTAAAGACAATAAAGTACAAATCTTAGCAGAGGGTTAAAACTAATACTAAGAGCTTTTTTTGTATAATCGCCTTTAATTAAAACTACCATAAATTTAAGGGCGAAGATGCAAAAAGAAGAGATGAATCTTGAAGAGATAGCACTTGCACACTCTTTAACACTTGAAGAATTCGAAAATATCAAAGAAATTTTAGGAAGAGAACCAAACTATGTAGAAATTGGTATTTTCTCTGCTATGTGGTCTGAACACTGTTCATATAAATCTAGTACAAAATACTTAAAAGGTTTCCCAACAAAAGCACCATGGGTTATCCAAGGTCCAGGTGAAAATGCAGGGGTTATTGATATTGGTGACGGTTATGCAGCAGTATTTAAAATGGAATCTCACAATCACCCATCTTTTATTGAACCATATCAAGGAGCAGCAACAGGTGTTGGTGGAATTATGAGAGATGTATTTACAATGGGTGCTAGACCTGTTGCAAGTATGAACTTAATCCAATTTGCTGGAATCGAAGGTGACAGTGAAACTGCTAAAAAGCACAGATACTTATTAAGAGGTGTTGTTGCTGGTATTGGTGGATATGGTAACTGTATGGGTGTTCCAACTATTGGTGGACAAACTAACTTTGAAGAGTGTTATGCAGGAAACAACTTAGTAAATGCATTTAACTTAGGTATCGCAAAAGCTGATGAAATTTTCTACGGAAAAGCAGAAGGTATTGGAAACCCAGTAATGTATGTTGGGTCAAAAACAGGTAGAGATGGACTTGGTGGAGCGGTTATGAGTTCTGCTTCATTTGATGAAGATTCAGAATCAAAAAGACCAACAGTTCAAGTAGGTGATCCATTTACTGAAAAACTATTATTAGAAGCTTGCTTAGAACTATTCAAAGAAGATTTAATTATTGGTATTCAAGATATGGGTGCTGCAGGACTTACTTCATCTTCATTTGAAATGGCAGGAAGATCTGACTCTGGTATGATTATGCACTTAGATAAAATTCCAGCAAGAGAAGAGGGAATGACTCCTTATGACTTTATGTTATCTGAGTCTCAAGAAAGAATGCTTATCTGTGCGAAAAAAGGTAGTGAGCAAGCAATTATTGACATCTTTGAAAAATGGGAATTAGATGTTGCTGTTGTTGGTGAAGTAACTGATACAGGAAATATGGAATTATTCTGGCATGGTGAAAAGTGTGCAGAAGTACCAGTTCAACCAGTTTCTGAACAATCACCAGTATTAGACAGACCAGTTGCAAAACCAGCATACTTAAATGATATTGCAAATATCTCTTTAGATAAAAACATCTCTAATCAAGAGGCATTTGATAAACTATTATCTGATATGGAAGTAGTTGACAAATCTTGGGTTTATGACCAATATGATTCAATGGTACAAACAAATACTGTAAAAGGACCAGGTAAAAACGATGGTTCTGTAATTAGAATCAAAGAGACTGGAAAAGCTTTAGCTATGTCTGCTGATTGTAATACAAGACAATGTTATGTTAACCCTGAACTTGGAGCTGCAGCAGCAGTTATGGAATCAGGAAGAAATGTTGCTATGACAGGAGCTACTCCAAAAGCAATTACAGATTGTCTAAACTTTGGTAACCCACAAAACCCAGAAGTAATGTGGCAGTTTGCTCAAGCTTGTGAAGGTATTAAATCTGCTTGTAAAGAGTTAAATACTCCAGTTATTGGTGGAAATGTATCTTTATATAATGAAACAAATGAAGTAGGTGTTTTCCCAACTCCAGCAATCGCAATGGTTGGTGTAAATGATGATGCAAACAAAGTTTTACCTTCTTGTTTACAAGAAGATGGAAACACTTTATATTTATTAGGTGATACTAAATCTGAGTTTGGTGCTTCTTTATATCTTAAAAAGTTATATGGAAAAGTTGCAGGAGCTCACCCAGAAGTTGATTTTGCAAAAGAGCTTAACTTATGGAATACAGTTATTGAAGCAAATAACCAAGGTTTATTAAAAGCAGCAAAAGATGTTAATGTTGGTGGTTTAGCTATCGCATTAGCAAAAATGGCAGTTGTTGGAAACAAAGGTTTAGAAGCAAATATCAAATTAGATGATGAAAAAGATTTATTCTCTGAAACATTAAGTAGAGCTGTTGTTGAAGTTACATCTGAGAATAAAGATGCATTTGAAAAACTGTGTGCTTCTAAGGGAATGAAAGTTACTGAATTAGGATTAGTTGGTGGTGGAAGAATTGCTATCAACGATATCTATACAGAATTAGCAGATGCTAAAAATGTATACTTCAATAGATTTAAAGAAGTAATTGAGCAAGACTTATAATAAAGGTTTTAAAATGCAACAATATATTAAAGATTCTTCAAAAAGCGTTCAAGAGGTAGTAGATACTATTTGTGAAAAAGCATCAAACTATAAGTTTGGTGTTTTACACATTCATAATGTAAAAGAGACTCTTAACTCAAAGGGAGTAGAGTTTGATGATGAGTGTCAAATTCTTGATGTATGTAACCCTGGTGTTGCAAAAGAGTTTTTAACGGCAAATAGAAATCTATCTTCTATAATGCCTTGTAAGATCTCTGTATATAGTAAAGATGGACAGACAAGTGTAGTTATGAATCCAGTAGAGGATTTAGCTAGACCAATTGAAGAGTCTGTATTACCATTAGCAAAAACAACACAAGAAACTTTATACAAATTAATAGATGAAGCTATCTAAGCTTTATCTATTAAATACTATACATAATCTGCGATAAAAATATAATCACAATTACTAAAATAAATGGAAGCCTGTGACCTTTAAATACGAAAGGTTGAATTCCAAAAAATACTTGTAAAACTCCCCTTAATCCTAACCATAATCCTAAAATTGCTTTTATTGAAAGTAGGATTTGAAAAGTTGAAAAACTATTATCTTCAGGAATACTCCCAAAACTAATATGAAATAGATATATTCCTGATATTACTGCAAGAACTAAAGCTTTTGGAACTATAGCCCTTGTTAGTTTTGCAAAATAACTTCTTACTTCTTTGTATTTGTCTTCACTTAGAGTTTTTTGCATTCTCATTAATATAAGATTATCTGTAAATAAAAAGCCTGCATAAATAAATACAGAAAAAATATGTATTAATTTTACAAGTAAAAAGTCCATTAGAAACCACCTAACTTCTGCTTCACATGTTCTTGTGCCATAGATATATTCCACTCTGGTTCCCATACAAGTTCAACACTTGCAAGTTCAACTTTAGGAAGTTCTTTTAAAACAGCTTCTTCCACCCATTGAACAATTAGTTGATGTAAAGGACAAGCTTTTGTACTAAGTGTCATAGTTACAACAACTTCCATTTTTTCATTACAACTTGCATCATAAATAAGTCCCATTTCCACAAGATTAAATCCAACCTCAGGGTCAATAACAGTTGATACAGCTTTAAAAATCTCTTCTTTAGAATACATAAGATTCCTCCTTAATTGTTGCCATATATAAAATATCTTTCAATAAAAAGATAAGACCAATAGTTAAAAAACATAAACCACTTTTGTATATTTCATCTATATTTGTTATTAAGCCTATTGTTACAATAATAGTTCCAAGTGAAGAGCTTAAAATCTGAAAGTTAGAGCTTTTCTTTGGTATTAAATCAGTTAACATTGGTACTTGTTTTTTGCCTACAAACATAGAAAATCTTTCATACCAAACTAAAAAAGGAACTATTTTATATAAATGTCCTGCTATTAAAAACCCAATAAAACCAACAAAAATAAGCCATGAGGCTGAAATTAAAAGTTTATCATTTCCATAAAAATAATATGCAATAAAAAGTACAAGTGATACAAGTAAACTAAGATATGAGAAAATCATACTTTTAAAATAGATATCAACTTCAACTCTTACTCTTTTTTTATAGATTACAAATATTTGAACAAAATATAAAAGTAGTGAGATTATACAAAGTGTATAAGCTATAGTTTCAAAGATATTGATATTAAAAAAACTGAAAATAAGCATTGAGATAATACTTGAACATAAAATATAAAAGGCATTTTTTACATATATCCATGAAAAACTATGACTTAACCAAAACATTGGAAGAAGAATTAAACTCATACTCATAACAGTAGTTCCTACGTATCCAAAAAATACTAAGAAAATATGAGATTTTAAAAGTCTAAATGAATCAAGAGATAAAATACCAGAGTGATTAAGAGCTAATGCAATTCCAAGTATTAATCCAAATAGTAAGAATATATTTGAGATGATAATTGTACTTATAATGAAATTTATCTTCTTAACTTTTAAGATTGTTAAAAATGTTTCAAGTAAGAATATTGCCATTGCTATAAAAATAGCTGTTCCTCCAAAGGGAAGTAAAATAGGAAGAGTATAAAAGCCAAAAGCCATTAAAATAGTACCTACTATAATTAGAGGATAAATTGCATAATATAAATCAACTGCACAATGACCAACTTCTAAAACTACAGGAACAAGTTGAGCCATTGCTCCTAAAATAATAAGCATTACAAATGAAAGTAAAAATATATGAACCCAAGCTAAAGTACTACTATTTAAGTAGTGTAAGCTTTCAAGTTCAAATCCAAACATAAGTAAGATACTTATTACAAAAGTTATTACACCTAAAATAAAAAAAGGTGCTACAAGTTTAAAAGGTGGTGCAAAAGCAGTTGAAATATTCATTAGTGATTACATCCTGAGCCACTACAACTATTTTGAGTAAAATCAGTTGTATTTTTAGAACCTATTTTTTTTCTAAAAATTACTTTTGCAAAACCATTTTCTAATTCTTCAACATCAAAAGTAAACTCTTGCTCTATTCTAGGGAAAAGCCCTGCTGGTGATTTATGGTTAATCATTACTAATTGACTATGTTCATCTAATAGCTGTAATCCTACCATTGCATTAACCATGGGTTCAGGAGGACCACATCTACTAGTATCAAAGTGATAAGTTGTTAATCCATCTTCAATAGATTTAAAAAAGTCTACACTTGAACCTGCTACTTCTATTTTTTCCATTTTTCATCCTTTGTTTTTTGAAGTTTAACTTCTTTAAGGATTTGATTTATTGATGCCAATCAATAAAGAAAAATGAATAAATAGTTTTAGTAGCAATAAACTCTATTTCTTCCTAGTTTTTTTGCTTGATATAGTGCTTCATCAGCATTTTTAAATACATCATCAAAGGAGTTATTTGAAGCTTTAAAGCTACTAACTCCAAAAGAAGCTGTAACTTTACCAACTTTAGTAAACTTTACTTTTTCAATATCTGCTCGTATTTTATCTGCTATATTTTGTACCGCATTTAAGTTTGTAGTATTTATCACTAATACAAACTCTTCACCTCCCCATCTAGCAAAGATATCATCTAATCTAATTTTATTTCCAATAACTTCAGCAAACTCACTTAAAATAATATCTCCAATATCATGTCCATAAGTGTCATTTATATTTTTAAATTTATCAATATCAGCAATAATAACAGAATACTCATCTCCATAAGGGCGATATTTCATCTTTTCTAAAAAGCCTCTTCTATTTAAAACCTTTGTTAATGAATCAAAATACGCTTTTTTATGTAAAGATTTATTTGATTTTTTCAGAGTCTCATTTTTCTCTTTTAACATCTCTAAAAGATAATTGAAAAATCTCGCAACAATACCTACTTCAGTATCTCTTTCTTCATATATTTTTTTATTTAAGTTTCCTGTTTTCATAATAGTAACTATACTTTCAATAGTCTCTACCCAAGGAAGTTTTGCATTGTGTTCACTTGTATTTAATCCAAGAACTTCACTTCTTTTTTTTACCCTTAAAAACTTGTATCTATATAAAATTAAAAATAGAATAATTCCTAAGGTAAAAGAAAATACAAATGCCGTGAATATTCCTAAAGTTTGAACTATAAAAAATTCTACAAATGATAATCCTATTGGTGATGCGGTAAAAAGTGCAATTGCTAATGTTCCCCAAGCTCCTGCAAAACCATGTATTCCTATTACATTTAAAGGATCATCAATTTTAAGTTTTTTTGATATAAACTCATTTGAAAAGTGCATTATCATAGCAGATATAAATCCTACAACTGCTGCTTGATATATTGTAAATAAATGACATCCTGCAGTTATACCAACAAGACCTGCAATAATCCCAAAACTAAATAGTTCTATTTTTGTTTTTTCATGATTAGCAAAAGTTAATATCCATGCAGCAAAACCACCAAATATAGCCGATATAAGTGTATTTAAAAGTATTAAAGTAATTTGTGCATCAAACTTTAAAAGACTTCCTGCATTAAACCCAAACCATGCAAGGAAAAGTATAAATACACCAAATACAATAAAATTGTGATTTGATGGCGCAAAATATTTAATTTTGCCTTTTCTAAACTTTCCAAGTCTTGGACCTAAGACTATAGTTCCAGCTAAACCTATCCAAGCTCCAACTGAGTGAACGACAGTAGAACCAGCAAAATCAACAAAGCCTAGTTCATATAACCAACCATTTTGATTCCAAGCCCAATGTCCAAATATAGGATAAATAATTGCTGCTACAAAAATAGCAACTATAATATAAGCATTAAATTTTATTCTTTCAGCAACTGCCCCTGAAACTATTGTAATCGCTGTTGCTGCAAACATTGCTTGAAAAAAGAAGATTGCATTTTGTTCTAAATTTTTTCCATCAATTATAAAATTTGAAGTTCCAAATAGTCCTGATAAACTATCTCCAAACATAAAGCCAAAACCTACTAACCAAAAAAACATAATTCCAAATACAGTATCTATTAGGTTTTTCATAGCTACATTTATAGTATTTTTTGTTCTAACAGTTCCTGTCTCAATTAAAGAAAAACCAAATTGCATTAAAAAAACCAAAAAAGCACTTAGTAATATCCACATTAAATCTAAACTACCCATAAAGTCCTCCTTGGCAAAAATTATAGCACCAAAAATAACTTTATTGAGTATATTACTTATATAGAAAATAGACAATTTTGCTCAAGCGACACATAATTACTTTTTTAGTATAATCACGTTTACAATTACGAGTGAGGAAATAAATTGAGAGCATTAATTAGTGTAAGTGATAAGAGTGGTGTTGAAAATTTTGCAAAAGAACTTGTAGAATTAGGTTATGAAATCATCTCAACTGGTGGTACATATAAAAAACTTCAAGAAGCAGGAATTGCAGTAATAGAAGCAAATGAAGTTACAAAATTCCCTGAGTGTTTTGAAGGAAGAGTAAAAACTTTAAATCCATATATTCATGGTGGTATTTTACATAGAAGAGATAAGCAATCTCACCTTGACCAAGCAAAAGAGTTAGGTGTAGAAGGTATCGATTTAGTATGTGTAAACCTATATCCTTTTAAAGCTACTATTGAAAAAACTGATGACTTTGAAGAAATCATTGAAAACATTGATATTGGTGGACCTGCGATGGTTAGATCTGCTGCTAAGAACTTTGATTCAGTAATTATTGTAACTGATGTTGCTGATTATGATACTGTATTAAATAATCTTAAAAACGATACGAATACGGTAGAGTTTAGAAGAGATATGATGATTAAAGCATATGAGCACACAGCTGCATATGATTCAATGATTGCAAACTATATGAACAAAAGATTCAACAACGGTATGGGTGAAAAACAATTCATCGTTGGTGAAAAAGTATTTGATACAAGATATGGAGAAAATCCACACCAAAAAGGTGCATTATATGAGTTTGATAAGCACTTATCTGAAAAATTTATCCCAGTAAAAGGTGAAGCCTCTTTCAATAACATGGGTGATATCTCAGGAGCTGCAAAAATTGCTGCAAACTTTGGTGATGACAATGCTGTATGTATCGTAAAACATGGTAACCCTTGTGGTTTTGCTATCAAAGATACATTATTTGAGTCTTACACAGAAGCTTTAAAATGTGACCCTGTTTCTGCATTTGGTGGAGTTGTAGCTGTTAATGGTGTAGTAGATGGTGAACTTGCAAAAAAAATGAATGAAATCTTCTTAGAAGTTGTATTCGCTGCAGACTTTACTGATGAAGCAATTGAAGAGTTTAACAAGAAGAAAAGACTTAAATTATTTAAGCAAGGAACTTCAAAACTAGACCTTGCAAATGATGATTTCAACTTCAAAATTGTTGATGGTGGATTTGTTTACCAAGACTCTGATGTAGTTGGTGAGGATGAAGTTAAAAATGCTGAACTTAAAACTGAAAGAACTGCAACAGAACAAGAGAAAAAAGATATGGAAATCGCTGTAAAAGTAGCAGCAGGAACTAAATCTAACTGTGTTGTTTATGTAAAAGATTCTGCTGTTGTTGCTATTGGTATGGGTATGACTTCAAGAGTTGACGCAGCTAAAGCAGCACTTAGAAAAGCTGAAGATATGGGAATTGATGTAAGTGGTTCAGTACTTGCTTCTGAGGCATTCTTCCCATTTAGAGACTCAATTGACGCAGCTGCTGAAGCTGGTGTTAAATGTGTGATTGAGCCAGGTGGTTCAGTTAGAGATGATGAAGTTATTGAAGCTGCAAATGAGCATGGAATGGCTTTATACTTTACAGGTGTTAGACACTTCTTACACTAATTAATATTATAAAAGAAGGATTACTTTAAAGGTAATTCTTTCTTTTAATTAAAGGAAAAAAATGAAATCTAAAGTTTTAAAATATATTTTACTAATAGGTTTGATTTTTTCTCCTACTTTCTTACTTTCAAATGACAGCATAATTCAAAATGCTTTTTTCTCTTCTAAAAGTGATGTTCAAGTAAAAGGTTCTGGAAAAGTTATCAAGATATTATCTGATGATAATAAAGGTTCAAGACATCAAAGATTTATAATAAAACTAAAAAATCAAATGACCCTTTTAGTTGCCCATAATATAGACTTAGCACCTAGAGTAAATAGTTTAAGAGTAAATGACTATATAGAGTTTTATGGTGAATATGAGTGGAATAGCAAAGGTGGAGTAATTCACTGGACTCATAAGGACTATAGAGGAAATCATCCCCATGGTTGGATTAAGCATAAAGGTATTACTTACGAGTAAACCTTAAAAGTAAGAACTCTTACTTTTAAATGTCTAATAAACTACCAATACTTAAAATCAACCCCTTACTTCTAAACTGTGGAATTAAATTTAATAAAGACTCTTTCCCATGTTCATTTATATGATTTACTATTAGTTCTCTTTTTGTATCTGAATCTAAAATTAGTTCTTCAACTCTTGATACATTATTTGTTTTTACTGCTTGTAAAAATTGCGTTGATGCAGGAATAAATGTCATTTATATTCTCCAAAATAAAAATTTATGGAATAATGACAAAAAAGTACTTAGTAAATATAAGTTTTTGTGTTACCATTTTGTAACTATATTTTTAGTTCAAACCTTCTATAAAACAGTTTTTCATATATGAAGTAAACTCTAAAAATAGTTTGCTTTGGTATTTGTCTTTATGATAAACCATAAAAAGTTCCCTTTCAAAGTTCAAATTTTTTATTTTAATTTCAAATAATTTTTTATTTTCCAACTCTTCTTTTACAGCAAGTTTAGAGATACAAGTTATTGTCTCTTTGTTATTTAAAAGTATGTTTTTTATCTCCTCAAAGTTTGATATCTCCATTGAGATATTCATTTCATCTTGATATTTTAGTTTACTTAAAAACACTTCTCTTGTCGCAGAACCTTTTTCTCGTAGAAGCCAATTATATTTATATAGTTGGTCTATATAATACTCCTTTTTAGTAAGTTCTTTGTTTGATGAAACAATTATAAGTGAGTCATTTGCCACTTTTTCTTTTATAATGTTTGCTTCATTAAAATCACTCTCCACAAAGCCTATATCAACATTTGAATTTAAAATTGATTCTAAAATCTCTTTTGTGTTTATTGAGTGTTTTGTAATATGAATATCATGGTTTGAAATAAATTTATAGATGCATTGAGATAGGTTTATGCTATTGAAGGTTTTACTAGAGGCAATTTTCAAATCACCCTTTAATCTATCAGAACTAAAACTCTCTTTTGCATGAATTAACTCTAAAAAAGGTTTGTATGATTTTTCTTTAAAAACTCTTCCTCTTTCATTTAAAGTCAGCTTTCTTCCTATTCTATCAAAGAGTTTTTCATCTAGTTTCTTTTCAAGAGAGTTAAGACTAATTGAAATAGCAGACTGAGTCATGTTAAGTTTTTTTGCAACATTTGAAAGATTTGTTTCTTCACATAGTTTAAAAAAAATATCTAATTCTTTGAAGGTAATCAAGAAGTTTCCTTATTAAAAATATTTATGATTATATCAAAAATAATTAATTTTACAAATATTGACTAAATTACTATAATTTTAAAAAAGGAGAGAAAATGCAAAGATTTAAAGATAAAAACTTCTATTTTGCACTAAGCACAATATTTATATTAACACTATTTGCAAACTATATTTTGCAGTTTGATTTTTTTAATAAGCTTGGATTATCTTTACTAATTATTTCTATTTTGATTGGAATGATAATAACTAATATTTTTAAAGTCAGATTACCTCAAACCTTTGATAGTGCAATAGCTTTTTGTACAAAAGAGTTATTAAGACTTGCGATTGTTTTTTATGGTTTTAGATTAACTTTCAATGAAATTTTAAATATAGGTTTTGATGGAATAGTTGTTAGTTTCTTAATTGTTTTTACAACATTCATTTTAGGATATATTATTGGAATAAAGGTTTTAAAACTAGATAAAGAGATTACTATTTTAACTAGTGCAGGAAGCGCTATTTGTGGAGCAGCAGCAGTTTTAGCTACGGAAGGGGCTTTAAAAAATAAAGCCTATAAAAGTGCTATTGCAGTTTCAACTGTAGTGCTGTTTGGAACTATTGCAATGTTTTTATATCCATATATGATAAAAGCTGGTTTTGTAACTTTAAATGAGGCGCAAACAGCTTTTTACATTGGTGGAACATTGCATGAAGTAGCTCATGTGGTTGCAGCAGCAAATGGTTTTGAAAATGAACTTATAGAAGAAAACTCTGTAGTTGTAAAGATGTTAAGAGTTATGCTTTTAGCTCCTTTTTTGATAGTTGTTTCACTATTTTTAATAAATAAAAAAGAAAAGAAAGAAAAAGGAAAAGTTGTAATTCCTTGGTTTGCTGTGTTTTTTATTTTAGTTGCAGTTTTTAACTCTTTTGATTTTTTACCAAAAGAGCTAGTTTTTACTATAAATGAAATAGATACATTTATTTTAGCAATGGCAATGATGGCTTTAGGATTAAAAACAGATTTAAAAAGTATAAAGCAAACTGGATTTAGACCAATACTATTAGCAACGATACTTTTTATTTGGTTAATATTTGGAGGATTGTTTATTATTAATACAGTAACTTTATAAATAAAATGACCATGTAACAGTACTTTTAAGTTAAATAAACTATTTGTTTTAATATAATATTTTAAATTCTTAAAAGGGTTACAGTGAGTCTAAACTTTCAAAAATTAATTATTTTATTTTTGTTTTTCAATTCTTTAGTTTATGCAAAAGAGTTAAAAAAGGTAACCTTACAACTCTCTTGGTTTGATCAATTTCAATTTGCAGGTTATTATGTAGCAAAAGAGCAAGGTTTTTATAAAGATTACGGTTTAGATGTAGAGATTAAACCCTTTAACTTTGGAATAAATGTTCCAGAAGAAGTTGATGCTAAAAGAGCTGATTTTGGTGTTGATAGAGAAACACTTATACTTCAAAGAGTCCAAGGCAAAAAGCTAGTGGCTTTATATGCACTTTTCCAAGATTCACCTTTAATTCTAATATCAAAAGATGATGGGAAAATAAATAGTGTAGAAGATTTTGTTGGAAAAAAAGTAATGACTACTATTGATGATTCTAGTGAAGTATCAATAAAAGCAATGCTTCTTTCTAAAAATACAAAGATGCATGAAATCGATTTTATAAAACACTCTCACAATGTAAACGATTTAATTGAATCAAAAACTGACCTTATGTCTGCATATTTATCTAAAGCTCCATATGAACTTCAAAAAATGAATGTTCCATATAAGGTTTTTAATCCTAAGGATTATGGTTTTGATATGTATAGTGATTTTTTATTTACAAATCAAGATATGATTGACTATGATTTATCTACAGCTTTAGCCTTTAAACATGCTTCTTTAAAGGGATGGCAATATGCTTATTCTCATATTGATGAAACTGTAGACTTACTTTATACTAAATATAATGAACAAAATCTTACAAAAGAAGAGTTGAAATTTGAAGCAGAAGTTTTAAAAAGACTCTCTTTTTCTAAAACAGATGAGCTAGGACTTATTGTTCCAGAAAAGATTCAAAGAATATATGATTTATACAATGTTATGGGTTTAACACCAAATAAAATAGATTTAGATGAGTTTGTTTTATATGATAATTTTAATGAAAAATTAGAGCTTACAAAAACAGAAAGACACTATATAAAAAATAATAGACATGTAAATACTTGTATCTTACCTGAATTAAAACCATATAGTTTTGTAGAGGAAAATAGTTTCCATGGTTTTGTTTCTGATTACTTATCTTTAATTGAAAAAAAATCAGGATTAAAATTTGATCTAATACAAACACAAAGCTTTGATGAGTCTTTAGAGTTTGTAAAAAGTGGACAATGTGATATTTTAGCTTCTGCTCAGAATGTAAAAGAAAGACGAATGTTTATGAATTTTACTGAGCCATTTTTAACTACTTCTTTAGTATTGATTACAAAAAATGAAAAAAACTTTATAGATGATATTTCAATTTTAAAAGATAAAAAAATCAGTATTTATAAAAGTTATTCTTTCAATAAAATATTAAGGGAAAAATATCCTGATATTGATTTTGTAGATGTTGAAGATTTAGAAGATGGAATATCAAAAGTTGAAGATGGTGAAATCTTTGGACATATTGATTTCCTTTATACTGCTTGGAATAAAATTCATAGTTTAGATAATGTAGATTTAAAAATCTCTGGTAAACTTGATGAAAATGTACCTTTGGCAATTGCAATAAATAAAAATAGAATTTATTTAAATAGAATTCTTGAAAAGTCAGTAAAAAGTATTAGTGACGAGGAAAAAGATAGACTACTTAAAAAATGGGTAGCAATTGAGTATAAAAAAGAGTTTGATTACAAAACTTTTTATCAAGTAATATTTGTGTTTGTAATTGTGCTTATAATTTTTATTTATAGACAAATTCTTCTTAAAAATATGAATAAAAAACTAAAAAATGTAGTTGATGAAAAAACAAGAGAATTAAAGAAAATAAATCAAGACTTAGAAAAAACTATTCAAGAAGAAGTTGACAAAAACTTAAAAAAAGATGCCTTATTAACAAAACAATCAAAGATGGCAGCAATTGGTGAGATGCTTCAAAATATTGCCCACCAATGGAGACAACCTTTATCTGTAATATCTACAGGAGCTAGTGGTTTAAAACTTCAAAAAGAGATGCATGGAAAAATTGAGGATAAATTTTTAGACGAAACTTTAACAAGTATTGTTGAAACATCTGTTCACCTTTCAACTACAATTGATGACTTTATGCACTTTTTTAAACCAAATGAAGAACAAAGAGTATTTAATATAAAAGATACAGTAAATAAAACACTAAATATTTTTGATTATAACTTGCATAGTGGAAAAATTAGAGTTGAAAAAGATATTGAAGATGTAAAATTAATAAACTATGAGAGTGAATTAATTCAAGTGATTATGAATATCTTAAGTAACTCAAAAGATGCTTTTGTTGAAAGACAAATAGAAGATAGAATTATTTTTATTACAACTAGAGTTGAAGGTGAGTCTTTAGAAATTACTATAAAAGATACAGCAGGAGGAATTCCAAGTTCAATTGTAGATAAGATATTTAATCCATATTTTACAACAAAACATCAATATCAAGGAACTGGAATAGGACTATTTATGTGTCAAGAGATTATTACAAAACATATGGATGGAGAGATTACTGTTTCAAATAGAGAGTTCATCCATGATGACAAAGAGTTTGTAGGAGCTGAGTTTATTTTAAAATTCAAACTTAAATAGTTTGATACAATAAAAGAAACTACAGAGTAAAGATGAAAAAAAAACAGTTAAAAAAACTTCTAAAAAACTTACCACATGAACCTGGTGTGATGGCAAGGGATAGGTTTTTTAATTCTGCTGTATTAATACCTCTAGTTAAAATAAAAAAGAAGTATTATATTTTATTTCAAAAAAGAGCAGCTCATATAAGACAAGGCGGAGATATATGCTTCCCTGGTGGAAGATATGAGCCTGATGATATTTCTTATATGCATACAGCTCTTAGAGAGACAAAAGAAGAGTTAGGTATAGATGCTAAGGATATCAAGATATTGGGGCAACTAGATACTTATGTAGCACCAATAGGAGCAGTAGTTGAACCTTTTGTTGGAAGAATAAAGAAAAAGACTTTAAAAAGTATGAAAATAGATAAAAATGAAGTTGAGAAAACTATTTTAGTTCCAGTATCATTTTTTAAAAAGAATCCACCTAAAGAGTATACCTTAAGATATGAAGTACACCCTTTTTCAATAGATGAAAAAGGAGATAAACAGATTCATTTTCCAGTAGAGGACTTAAATCTTCCAAAGATGTACCATAAACCTTGGGGACATAAAAAACATAAGGTGTGGGTATACAAATATAAAAAAGAAGTTATTTGGGGACTTACTGCTGTTATAATTAATGATTTAATAAAAAGATTTTAAAAGGAAATATATGAATTCAATATTAATAAATCAAAGTGAAATTTTTCCATCAAAGGTTGTGTGCATTGGAAGAAATTATGTTGACCATATTAAGGAGTTAAATAATGAAACTCCTGATTCAATGGTTTTTTTCTTTAAACCTAATTCATCTATTTCAAAAAACCTTGTTTTTCCTAAAGGGAATAAAAGTTGCCATTATGAAGCTGAAATATCTTTTTTAATTGAAGAAGATAAAATTTCTGCTGTTGCTTTTGGTCTTGACTTAACACTAAGGGAAGTTCAAAGTAAGCTAAAAGAAAAAGGTTTACCTTGGGAAAGAGCAAAAGCTTTTAATAACTCTGCTGTATTCTCTGAGTTTAAAAGTTTTAATGGTGAGTTAGAAGAGTTAAGTGTTGAGCTTTATATAAATGATGAGTTAAAACAAAAAGGTGGCGTTGATTTGATGATAAACAAGCCACAAGAGATTATTGATGAATTATTGAGTTTTTCAAGTTTTGATGATGGTGATATTCTTATGACAGGGACTCCACAAGGAGTTGGAGAGTTTAATATAGGTGATATTTTCCTAGGAAAAATTCTCTATAAAAATGAGACTATAGTTGAGCAAAGATTTGAAGTTCTTTAAGAGTTTAAATTATTTTGATTTTTTATTTAAAGATTTTCTGCATTTAGCTACAATCGTCCAATATTTAAGAAATGGGGTTCTAAAATGAAATACAATGAACTAACTGAAGAAGAAGCATATGTAATTGAAAATAAAGGTACAGAAAGACCTTTTAGTGGTAAATATAATGACTTCTATGAAGATGGGCTTTATAAGTGTAAAAAGTGTAATGCTCCTTTATATAAATCTAGTGATAAATTCTCTTCAGGATGTGGTTGGCCAAGTTTTGACGATGAAGTTAAAGGGGCTATCAAAAGAGTTTTAGATGCTGATGGTAGAAGAGTTGAAATTGTTTGTGCAAATTGTGATGCACATTTAGGTCATGTTTTTGAGGGAGAAGGGTTTACTGCTAAAAATACAAGACACTGTGTAAACTCTATTTCATTAAAGTTTGAAAGTAGAAATTGTGACTGTAAAGAGCATGCTGTAGCATATTTTGCAGCAGGTTGTTTTTGGGGTGTTGAATACTACTTTGAAAAGTTAAAAGGTGTTCATAGTGCAGTTTCAGGTTATATGGGTGGACACTTAGAAGATCCTGATTACACTGCGGTTTGTACTGGAACAACGGGTCACTTAGAGGTTGTAAAAGTAGAATATGATGAGTGCCAAGTACCTTTTGAAGAGCTAACAAAACTATTTTTTGAAATCCATGATTTTACTCAAACTAATGGTCAAGGTCCTGATATTGGTCCACAATATTTATCTGCAATTTTTTATGTTGATGAAAAACAAAAAAATACAGCTTTAGAGTTAATTGATAAATTAGAGGATTTAAATTACAAAGTAGCTACTTCACTTCATGAAGCTAGTAGATTTTATGAAGCAGAAGATTATCATCAAGACTACTACGAGAAGACAGGAAAAGTTCCTTATTGTCACTCTCGTAGAGAAATATTTAAATAAAATAGAGAATATCTCTCTATTTTATAAAGTACCTAAAATATAGTAAACTTCTTTTCCATCTAGTTTTTGTAAGTTTACATTATATTTATTTGCCCAATGGCTTACTTCTTCATGAAACTCTTCTAAGATTTCATCTGCATCATTTTCATCACATTTGATTTTTAAATATTTAGTAGAGTTTGATAATCCAATGTATGCATTCATTTTTTTTAGATGATCATTTAAACTAATTAAATGCTTTGAAAACTTGTTAAAATCTTTTGTTTGTGACATTACTTCTTCTGCTTGTTTAAGAGATGAGTCACTTTTTGAGTAACCTAATTGTGAAAGTAAAACTTCAGGTGATACTTCTAATTGCATGTTTCTTCCTTTTTATAATATTTGCTTATCTTAGCAAAAAAATTGTAAATTTGTATTAAAAAAGATATATTATATAGACAAATTAATCATTGAATAGAAAACTCTTTTTTCATATTTTCACTTAAGAGTTTTAAATTCTTTTCATCAACTTTACTTTTAGCATATTTTATGAGATTTATTACGTTTTTGTGGAACTTTTTGAAGAATACTTTCATTTTAGGATCAATCTTATTTGTATTGTTAATATGTGCATATTCGTCAATCATTGTAATTACTAAATCATATTTTCCCATGAAAACAGCATAATTAATAGGAAGGACTCCATATTGGTCTGCAATATTTACAATTTTTTGGTCATAAGAGTTTACCAGTTTAAATGTTTTACAACAATCTTTCCAAACAATATTATGAATTACAGTTCTACCTTTGTTATCAACACTTTTAAAGTTTGGTTTTGCTTCTAAAAGAAGTTTTGTTGTGTAGATACAATTGTTTAAAATAGCTTTATGTAGTGCAGTTGCACCTAAATCATCTTTTTCATTTATATTAACTCCAAGGTTTAATAAACTTTGTAATGTTTTTAAATAAAGCCTTTGTTTTTGTGTACTTGATGTATCTGCATTATCTATTAGGTAAAATAGAATATTTTTGTGTTCTAAATCTTTTTGATTTATATTGATTCCATATCTTTTTAGAAGTTTAAAAAGTTCAAAATTATAGTAAATAATTGTATCAAAAAACAGTGGCTTTGCCCTTGAGTTGTATTTCTTTAAATCAACTTTTGTATTTTTTAATAAATACTCTAATAAATCATAATAATTATTTTCATAAGAGCTTTTTTCTTGTAAAGAGTAGCTTATTATTTTTTGATTCTTATAGTGTAATATTAGCTCAATTAGTTTTTCAATTATAGTTGAGTCATTATTATCTCTGATATTTACATCAGCTCCTAATTCAATTAGTTTTTTGATTAGTTCTATATTTTGATAACCTTTATAACAAGCTTCTGTTAATACAGTTTGTCCTAAGTGGTTTTTTTGATTAATATTAAATTTTTCCAGTGAAATAAAGTATTCAATTAGTTCATCATCTTCACTTCTTATTGCTTGAAAAAGAATTGTCTCTTCATCTTTATTTAAAGAGTTTACATTGATATCGAAGCTAATTAGTCTTTTGATTAGTTTAAAATGAGTAAGGCTTTCTATTATATTAAGTTTCTCTTTTGCATCAAGATAGTTTTTTACAATATAGTTTAATACAGTATTTCCTGCAAAGTCTTTATTGTTTACCTCACAACCGTACTCAATAGCTTTTTCAATTACTTTTATATTTTCAATACCTTTGTTAACAGCATAAAATAGAAAGTTTTTTCCATCTTTATCCCCTAAAGTAGGATTAGCTCCATGCTCTAAAAGTTTTGTTGCTAATTCGTAGTTGTTATATGCAGCTTCTTTATGTAAAATTATATTTTTATTTTTATTAACACAGTTAATATCTATTTTCTCATTTTGTAAAACACTATCTAGTATTTCACTACTTCCATTTGATACTGCATCAAAGACTAGGTTATTTCCATAGAAGTCTTTATTTCTTATATCATCTGTTTTACTTAATAAATATTTGTATGTTTTGCTTCCCTCTATAATAGCTTCTTGTAAAGCTGTACGATTATAAAAATTCTTATGGTTAGTATTTGCGCCTTTTTCAACTAAAAATTTCACAACTGCTTGATTATTTGATTTTACTGCATAAAAAAGTACTGTCTCTTTGTCTTTGTTTTGTGCTTCTAAACTTAACTCTTTGTCCATTAGCCATTTTATAGATTCAAGATATGCACATTTGGCGCAAAGATGTAAGAGAGTTTCTTGATTTTCATTTGTTTCATAAAGGTTAATATTTTCTGTGTAATGAAATTCTAGTTCATCTAGATTGAAGACTTTGTTAAGTAGTGCGTCCCTAAAGCCATCTTTTGAAGGCTTTTTTTTATTGAAAATTTTTTTTAGCATCGTTATTACTTTTTAATAGATAAGGATATTATATAACTAATAGCTAAAATAATTATTAAAAAATAGAGTAAAAAATTATAAATTTAAATAATTTTTGATTTTATAAAAAGAAAAAGCTTTTAAAGGTTATTTTGCAATAGAAAACTCTTTTTTCATATTCTCACTTAAGATTCGTAAGTTTTTAAAGTCAACTTTTGTTTTTGCATGTTTAGTAAGTTCATCTAAGTTATTATGGAATTTTTTAAAGAAGTCTTTCATTTTAGGGTCAATTTTATTTGTGTTATTTACATGGGCAAACTCTTCAATCATACTAATTACTAAGTCATATCTTCCCATAAAAACAGCATAATTAATTGGTAAAATACCATATTTATCAGCAATATTAATAACCTCATTATCATAAGAGTGAATAAGTTTAAAGGTTTTTGTACAGTCTCTCCATACAACATTATGAATAAATGTTCTACCTTTATTATCAACACTTCTATAGTTTGGTTTAGAGTCAAGTAAAAGTTTAACTGTATGAATTGAGCCATTTAAAATAGCTTGATGAACAACTGTTGCACCAGTATCGTTTTTGGCATTTACATTAACTCCTAGATTTATCAAACTTTGCATTGTTTTTAAATAAAGCTTTTGTTTTTGAGTTGTAGAGGTATCAGCATTTTCAATCAAATATGAAAGCACGCTGTTTTGATTTAAATCTTTTTGGTTTAAATCTATTCCATTTGCTTTAAGCAGACTAAAAAGCTCAAAGTTATAGTGAGTTATTACATCAAAAAATATAGGTTTAGATTTTGATGTAAAGTTATTTAGATTTATTTTTGTATTTCTTAATAGGTATTTTACTAGTTCAAAATAGTTATTTTCAGAAGAACTTTTCTCAAGTAAATGTAAATCTATTTCTTTGTGGTTTTTATAGTGAAGAATTAGTTCTATTAGTTTCTCAATAAGAGTTACATTTTTTTTGTCTCTAATATTAACATCAGCCCCATAGTTTAACAAAGCTTTGATAACTTCAATATTTCTAAAACCTTTTAAACAAGCTTCCATTAAAACAGTTTCACCATAATAGTTTTGTTGGTTAATATTTATATTTTCAATACCTAAAAAAAGATTGATTAGTTTTGTGTCTTCTTCTTTTATAGCTTGAAAAAGTATATTTTCTTCTCTTTTATCTAGATTGTTTATATCTATATTAAAATCTAATAGTTTTTTAATAGTTTTAAAATAAGAAAGAGCTGAGTTAGAGTTTTTCTCTTTTAAATAGTTATTAACAGCATAACTTAATACTGTATCTCTATTTTTATTTATACAGTTAATATCTACATTTTTATTTTTTAGAACATTATCTAAAACTTCATCATTGCTACTTGATACGGCATGAAAAAGTATACTATTTCCATAAAAGTCTTTATTGTTAACTTCTTCTGTATGTTCTAGTAGATATTTGTATGTTCTACTTTCTAAAAGAATTGCTTCTTGTAAAGGTGTACGGTTGTAAAAGTTTTTGTGGTTTACATTTGCACCTTGTTCCACTAAATATTTTACTGTTAATAGATTATTTGATTTTACTGCATAAAAAAGTACAGTCTCTTTATCTTCTGTTTGAGCTTCAAGGCTTAAACCTTTATTTAGAAGCCATTTTATAGATTCTAGATAAGCGAATTTTGCACAAAGATGTAATAATGTTTCTTTTTTTTCAGTAGTTTTAAATAGATTAATTTTATTGCTATAATGAAATTCAATCTCATCTGGATTAAATATTTTATTAAATAAGGCATTTTTAAAACCTTCAGCAGAAGGTTGTTTTTTGTTAAAAATATTTTTTAGCATCGTTGTTTCTTTTATCTAATGTATAGATATTATATAATCAATAGATAAAAAAAGTCATAAAATATCAATTTAAAAGGAAAAATATGAGTGTTTTGTTAAGTATGGCAATGTTTCCAACGGATAAAACAGAGAGCAAAAGTGAATATGTATCTGAAGTTATAAAAGTTATTAGAGAATCAGGTTTTAATTATCAGTTAACTTCTATGTCAACTACAATAGAAACAGATAAAATGTCTGAGGCTTTAGGAGTTGTTCAAAAATGTTATGAAAAGCTTGAAGAGTTAGGTTGTAATAGGGTTTATTCTACTTTGACTTTTGATATCAGAAAAGAAAAAGACAATAGACTGAAAACAAAAGTTCAATCTATTGAGAATAAGATAGGAGAAGTATCAAAATAAGCTAGGCTGATTTTGATCATCTACTCCTTTTAGTTTGAAACTAAATCTGTGTTCTTCACATCTTCCAAACTCTTTAATAGCTTCTACATGAGCTTTTGTTCCATAACCTTTATGTTTTTCGAACGAGTAGTTTGGATATTTTGAAGCTATATCACACATATATCTATCTCGACTAACTTTTGCTAAGATAGAAGCTGCACTTACTTCTTGTACTGTAGCATCTGCTTTTATTTTGTGTTGTAAAGTCTCTATTCCAAAAGAGGTATTTCCATCCATTAGAAAATCACTTGTTTCATCTTTTAAATTATCCATGATCTCTTTTATTGATGCTTTCAAACAAGCACTTAGACCTTTTTCATCAATAGTTTTAGAATCAGTAAATACAATATGATAAGAACAGTTTTGTTTTATTTCATCAAAAAGCTTTTCTCTTCTTTTTTCTGTAAGTTGCTTTGAGTCATTTAGACCTTCTATTTCTTTATTTATAATTGCACCAGCAACAACAAGTGGTCCTGCAATAGGACCTCGTCCAGCTTCATCTATTCCACAAAGTGACATATTTTTCTATACTCCAAAAATTAAATATTTTTTTGTATAATAGTAGATTGTTTATTAAAAAGTGGGAAGAGTAATGTATAAAGTTGTAGGGATAGTTTCAGTTATTATTTTAGGTCTATTTTCATATTTTAGTTTTTTTAGTAATAATGAGATAAAAATAGGTTTTTTAGGTGGTTTAAGTGGAAAATACTCAAACTTAGGACACTCTTTGTTAAATGGAATGACTTTAGCCTTAGAAGAAGAAAATTTCAAAATCAATGAAAAGAAAGTAAAAATTATTTCAAAAGATGATAGACAAAGACCCACCTTTGCAAAGCTTGCTGTTACAGAGTTTAAAAAAGAAGATGTAAACTTGATTTTAGGAAGTGGAACAAGCTCTATGACCAAAATAGCTTTAGAGTCTTTTGATGAGAATTATATGCCTACCCTAATTTCTGCCTCAGCTAGTTCAAATACTTTCTCTAAAAAAGATGATAACTTCTTTAGAACACAAGTTTCTCAATCAGAAGCAAGTTTTGAAAAACTAAGTAAATATCTTTTATCTAATAACTTAAAAAATATCTATGCAATTTATGATTCTAACAACCGTGCTTATAGTGAAAGTTACGCTAGTAATTTCGAGAATTCTTTTAAAAAACTTGGAGGAAATCCCTTTGTAAAACTAAAAGAATTGTCGAAAGATTTTTCACATATTACAGAGGATATTAAAAAAAGAGAAGATATCGATGCTATCATAATTATTGCAAATACAATAGATACAGCTAAATTAGTTCAGTTTTTAAGAATTAGTGATATTGAAAAAACAGTTATTGGTTCAAGTTGGTCAAAAAGTTCTAAACTACTTGAAGATGGTGGTAAGTATGTAGAAGGGATGATTTTCTTAACTTCATATAACAATAGTTCAAAGAATGAAAAATATTTAAATTTTGTTAAAAAATATGAAAAAAAATATAAAACAAAACCTTCTGTTTTTGCTTCTCAATCATATGAAACAACTAAAATTATAATTGAAGTATTAAAGAAAAATGAAAATATAAAAGAGTTTAAAAATACACTTTTAAGTATAAAAAAGTTTGAAGGACTACAAGGGGAAATTGAGTTTGATGAGTATGGAGATGTAAAAAGAGACTATATTCTTATGACAGTTAAAAATGGTCAATATAAACCTATGTAAGGAAATATTATGAAAAAACTTTTAATTTTATTTTTAGCAATAGTTATATTTGTAGTTACGGTTTCTCTTCTGTTTTATAAAGAAAAAGAACCTATTAAGATAGGGTTTGTTGGTGCTTTAACAGGAAAATACTCAGTTCTTGGAAATGCTATGGTAAATGGGGTTTTATTGGCATTTGAAGAGGCAAACTATGAAGTTAATGGAAGAAAAATAGATATTGTTTTTAAAGATGATAAACAAGATGAAGACTTAAATAAAAATATCATAAATGAGTTTTTGGCAAATGATATAAAAATCATTATAGGAAATGTTACTAGTTCTATGTCTAAAGTAACGATGTCTATAATCAATAACTATGATGATATGTTTATGATTTCAGCATCTTCTGCCAGTAATGAATTTTCAGGAAAAGATGATAACTTTTTTAGAGTTCATGTTGCAAACAATGCTCAAAGGTTTGACTCTTTTACTAACTATGTAATAAATAATGGTTTTAAGAGAGTTTATGGAATATATGACCCATATAATGCAACTTATGCAAAGGATTATTTAATCAACTTTGAGAAAAGTTTAGTATCAAAAGGAGAAAAGCCTCTTCTTTCATATTCGAAAACAAACTCAAACTTAGATTTTTTAGTAGATGATATAAGAAAGAAAAACCCTGATTTAATAATTATTTGTGCAAACTCTGTTGATTCTGCTAGAGTAATTCAATATATTAGATTAAAAGGTTTAAAAACACAAGTTGCATCAGCTGAATGGGCAAGAACGCCGTCTTTTATTGAAAATGCAGGTAAAGCAGCGGAGGGTGTTATTTTTAATATTGATTATGACGAGAATTCAGCTAGTCCAAGCTATAAAGAGTTTGTTCATAACTATAAAAGAAAGTATGATATATCTCCTTCTATGTATGCTTCAAAGGCTTATGAAATTGGTAAAATTTTATTGGAAGTATTAGAAAAGGGTGATGAAACTCAAATAAAAAGAAACTTATTATTACAAAAAGAGTTTGAAGGTGTTCAAGATAAGATTTTATTTGATGAGTATGGAGATGTTATTAGAAGTTATTATAACTTTAAAGTTAAGAATGGGGAGTTTGTAAAAGTAGATGAATAAAATAAAGAGTTTAAAAAGAGAGATACTTCAACTTTTAGTTTTATTTTCAATCTCTGTAATTATCATTGTTGGAATATTAACAATATGGAAGCTTTATAGTTCAAAAGTAGAGATTATTAATCATAATCAAAATCTTATCTTAAAGCAAGTGGGAAAAGAAGTTGAGCAGCTACTTCAAGATATAGAGGATATCTCTATATATGTGTCAGAGAACTACTCGTATAACTATATGGTTCTTAAAAATCTTGTTGAAACAAATAAAAGTATCTCTTCTATATTAGTTTTAGATGAAAAAGGAATCATAGAAGATTTTTATGCAATATCTAATCTAAACATCTATAAAGGTTTTGATTACTCAAATAAAAACTATTTTAAAAAGATAAAAGACCATAGAAAATATTACTGGAGTAATGTATTTTTATCTTCAGTTGATGAAGAACCAAGTATTTCATATAGTTTCAAAATGAATGATAAAATTGGTGTTATTATGATTAAGTTAACTGAGTTGTCAAACTTTATACAAAGATTTAAGAACACTGATAATTCTCATATGTTAAGAATATTTGATGAAACAGGAATTATGATTTTAAATCCTGACTCAAAGCAGTATGTACTTCAAAGATATAATGCAAGTTCTTCTTCTGTTTATACCGATTTAATAAATAAAGAGAAGCCTTTTAAACAAGCAATTTTTACAGGAGTTACTAAAAAAGGTAAACAATTAGGTTCTTATACCAAAGTTAAAAAAACTGGTTGGAGTATTTTAGTTAGACAAAGCCATGATGATATTTTAAAGTCTCTAAGTTCAATTATTATTTCTATTGTTTTAGTAGTATTATTTTTTAGTATTATTGCAATTTTCCTAGCAATAAGAATCTCACAAAAAATCTTTACAGCCTTTGATAACTTACAATTAATCACATCACGGATTTCTGATGGTGATTATAATATGAAAGTAGATGAGCTTCATTATGAAGAGTTAAATAATCTTCTTGAGAGTTTTAATAAAATGCAAATTGAGATTGATAAAAGAGAAGATAATTTAGAAAAGTCATTAAATAGTTTTAAAGGGCTTTTTAATTCTACAATGGAATCAATTGTCTTATCAAAAGATGGCAAGATTATAGATATAAATGATGTAAGTTTAAAGCTATTTCAAGCAGGAAGTAGAAAAGAGTTTATAAATAGACCAATGTTTGATTTTATTGATGAAAAATACCACAAAATAGTACAGTCAAACTTGATAAAAAATACTGACCCCTATGAGGTTGAATTAATAAAATTAAATGGAAAAAGATTCCAAGCCTTAGTTCAAGGTAAGATTTTAGAGTTTGAAGGTGAAGATGTAAGGTTAACTGCGGTAATTGATATAACAGAGTTAAAACAAAAAGATCAATTATTATTCCAACAAAGTAAAATGGCATCAATGGGTGAGATGATAGGAAATATTGCCCACCAATGGAGACAACCTTTAAATACAATTAGTACTTGTGCAAGTGGAATTAAGTTTGAAAAAGAGTTTGGTGTTTTAAATAATGATAGAGTTGCAGATACTATGGATATTATTGTTGAAAATACTCAATTCTTATCAAAAACAATTGATGACTTTAGAAACTTCTTTAAATCTGATAAAAAGACAGAGAGGTTTATTACTAGACTTATAATTAAAAGAGCACTTAAACTATTAGATGCAAGTTTAAAAAACCATGAAATAGAACTATTTGAGAACTATTTGGAAGAAGAACTTTTATATGAAGGTCTTTCAAATGAGTTTATCCAAGTTTTTGTAAATATTATAAATAACTCAAAAGATGCCTTTATTGCAAATAACGTAGAGCATAGAGTAATCTATATAAATGAGAGTACTGAAGCTAATAATTACGTTTTAGAGATTAAAGATAATGCAGGGGGAATTCCTGAAAATATTATTGATAAAATATTTGAACCATACTTTACTACTAAACATAAAGCACAAGGAACAGGAATAGGTTTATATATGTCTCACCAAATTATTGCTGATCATATGCATGGAAATATTAAAGCAGAAAATATAAATATAAACTATGATAATAAGCACTATAAAGGTGCTTCTTTTAAAATCTTATTACCATTAAATAATAGTACTTGACAAAATATGACTCAAGTGCTATAATTTTATTAGCAGTTGAATTAAAGGAGTGCTAAAAATGAAACAAATATTCGAAAAACTAACAAATCAAATGGCTGAGACAGTTGATTCTTCAGTGTCTTTAGCTTTACATAATAAAAATCAAGAAGTAGAAGTAATACACTTTCTATGGGCTTTATTAACAAATACTAATTCAGTTTTAAATCAATTATTAAATAAAATGAATGTTGATAAAGTTGCAATAGAACTAGAAGCTAAGTCTTATGCAGCAAAACTTACATCTGTATCATCTATATCAAAAGAGAATATTAAACTTTCAAGAAGTTTTGCTAGTTCTTTAGAGAGTGCACAAGGACAAGCTATAAAACAAGGGGATAAGTTTATTGCTATTGATACTTGGCTTGTGGCAAATTTTGCTACAAAAGAGTTAAAAGAAGTTTTAGGTAAATATATTGACTTAAGAGAAGCAGCAAAAGAGCTTGAAGCTATGAGAGCAGGAGCTACAGTAGATAGTGCTAGTTCTGATGAAAACTTTGATGCCCTAGAAAAATATGGAATAAATTTAAATAAAAAAGCTATTGATGGAGAGCTTGACCCAGTAATTGGAAGAGATGAACAAATAAATAGAATGATGCAAATTCTAATTAGAAAAACAAAAAATAACCCAATTTTATTAGGTGAACCAGGAACTGGTAAAACTGCAATTGCAGAAGGTCTTGCTCAAAGAATAGTAAATAAAGATGTTCCTACAAGTTTACAAAACAAAAAAGTGATTACTTTAGATATGAGTGCAATGATTGCAGGTGCAAAATATAGAGGTGAATTTGAAGATAGATTAAAGTCTGTTATTGATGAGGTTAAAAAAGCTGGAAACATAATCCTTTTCATTGATGAGATTCATACTATTATTGGAGCAGGTGCAAGTGAAGGAAGTATGG
Organism: Arcobacter sp. F155; assembly: GCF_004116455.1. NCBI lineage: Bacteria > Pseudomonadati > Campylobacterota > Epsilonproteobacteria > Campylobacterales > Arcobacteraceae > Arcobacter > Arcobacter sp. F155. Next base: position 44,227 of record NZ_PDJU01000013.1, on the reverse strand, counting down.
ATGCAGCAAATATCTTAAAACCTAGTCTTGCTAGAGGTGAGCTTCATACAATAGGTGCAACAACTCTTAAAGAATATAGAAAGTATTTTGAAAAAGATGCTGCTATGCAAAGAAGATTTCAGCCTGTAAATGTAGATGAACCAAGTGTAAATGAAGCTTTACAAATATTAAGAGGTATAAAAGAGAAGTTAGAAACACACCATAATGTAACTATAAATGATAGTGCACTAGTTAGTGCAGCAAAATTATCTAATAGATATATTACAGATAGATTTTTACCTGATAAAGCAATTGACTTAATTGATGAAGCAGCAGCAGAATTAAAAATGCAAATTGAGTCTGAACCAATTGCTTTATCAAATATAAAAAGAAAAATCCAAACTATTAATGTGGAAAAAGAAGCATTAAAGATGGAAAAAAATAAGAAAAATAGTGAAAGACTAGAAGAGATTGAAAAAGAGTTAGCTAACTTAAATGAAGAGAAACAGTCTTTAGAAACAAGATTTGAAAATGAAAAGCAGACTTTTAATGCTGAAAGTACATTAAAAGCAAAAATTGATGAACTAAAAACAAAAGCAGCAAGGGCAAAAAGAGATTCAAACTTTGAAGAAGCAGCTTCTATTGAGTATGGAGAGATTCCACAACTTGAAGCAAAAATAAAAGAGAATCAAGAAAAGTGGGCAAAGATGCAAGAAGAGGGAACTCTTTTAAGAAACTCTGTTGATGAAGAAGCAATTGCAAGTATTGTTTCAAGATGGACTGGAATTCCAGTAAATAAAATGATGGATTCTGAAAAACAAAAAGTTTTAAAAGTTGAGCAAGTTTTAAAAGAGGATGTAATAGGGCAAGATGAGGCTTTAAAAGCAATCTCTAGAGCTATTAAAAGAAATAAAGCTGGATTAAGTGAAGATAGTAGACCTATTGGTTCATTTATGTTCTTAGGGCCAACAGGAGTTGGTAAAACGGAGAGTGCAAAAACTCTTGCAAGATTTTTATTTGATGATGAAAAGTCACTTATTAGATTTGATATGAGTGAATATATGGAAAAACATGCGGTATCTAGACTAATTGGTGCAGCCCCAGGTTATGTTGGATATGAAGAGGGTGGTCAGCTGACAGAAGCAGTTAGAAGAAAACCATATAGCGTAATTTTATTTGATGAGATTGAAAAAGCTCACCCTGATGTGTTTAATATTTTATTACAAGTTTTAGATGATGGAAGGTTAACAGATAACAAAGGTGTAACTGTTGATTTTAAAAATACAATCATTATTTTAACTTCAAATATAGGAAGTTCAAAGATAATTGAGATTGAAAATAAAGAAAATAGAAGAAAAGAAGTACTAAATGAGTTAAAATCTCACTTTAGACCAGAGTTTTTAAATAGACTTGATGATATAATCATTTTTGAGCAATTAGGATTAGATGCGATTACAAATATTGTAGATATTATGTTTGATTCAATTAAGAAAAAAGTTGAACAAAAAGATATCTCTATTTCATTAACTTCTAGTGCCAAAGAGCATATTGCGAAAATTGGATTTGACCCTGTATATGGTGCTAGACCGTTAAAAAGAGCAATATATGAGATAGTTGAGGATAAGTTAGCAGATTTAATTTTAGAAGATAAAATCACTGAAGGGTCGTCTGTTGAGTTTGATTTAGTAAATGAAGAAGTTGTAGTAAATATAAAATAAATTTTATAAAGACACTTAAACTAAACAAAATTTAAGTATAGTTTAAATATAATACGCGACTTAATTTGTGAATAGAGGAATAAGATTATGAAAAGAACATATCAACCACATAACACGCCAAGAAAAAGAACGCATGGTTTTAGAATCAGAATGAAGACTAAAAACGGTAGAAAAGTTATCAAAGCTAGAAGAGCTAAAGGTAGAAAAAGATTAGCTGTTTAAGTAAATCGCACCGTCTTAACAATTCAAGAGATTTTAATCGACTTTATAAAAGCGGCAAAAAGTGGCATACGCACACTTTTGTCGCTTTTTTTTCGTCTGATGAAAACTTAAATCTTGCATTTGTTGCTTCAAAAAAAGTAGGAAATGCTGTAAAGAGAAGTGAAGCAAAACGAAAACTAAGAGCACTTTGCTTGAAGTTTGAAAATAGGTTAGAAAACGGTAAATATATTTTTGTAGCAAAAGAGAGAGTTTTTGAAAAAGATTATAAATCTCTAGAAAAAGATTTTTTGTATGCTATGAAAAAACTTCAATTACTAAAAGCAGATGAATAAAATATTTAAGTATTTGATAAAATTTTATCAAAGGTATTTATCTGTAATATCTTTCGGGTCATGTAGATATTACCCATCTTGTTCAAATTATGCCATCTGGCAATACGAAAACAATACTTTTTTTAAGGCAACTTATTTTACAATATCACGCATATTAAAATGCAATCAACTTTTTGAAGGTGGATTTGATTATCCAGTTGTAAAAATAGTAAAGCATAATAATATCAATTTTAAAAAAATAAAAATTAAATATTGGCTAATTCCAGTAGACAATAATAAATACCTCATAGTAAAAAATCGGGAGTGGAAAAATAATAATGGTGAATAACAGTATGAACAATAATAATGGTATGCAAAAAAGAATGCTAATAATGACACTTGTAGTGTTTGCATTTTTTATAGCTTATGAATTTTTAGTATTAAAGCCTCAACAAGAAGAGAAGGCTAAACAAGAACAAATTGCAAAAGAACAAAAACAAAATAGTGCTCCAGATGTAGCAAATGTTGCAAATGCACCAGCTGGACAATCACAAGATGACATGAATAAGTCAATTCAAGCTTTATCAACAAAAGCAATTGGTTCTTCAAATATTTTAACAACTATTAAAACTAATAGAAATATTATTGAAATTGATAAATTAGGTAGAGTAGCGCAAGTAACTTTATTAGATGCAAAATATAAAGATGAAAATGGTGATCAAATCAAACTTTTTGAAGCTGATCAATTAAGACCATTAGAAGTTAGATTTGCAAATACTGATATTAATGACGAAGCTTTCAAAGTAAGTTATGAAACTACTGCAACAAATGTTGATGCAAGTACAGAAGCTCAAAAATTTACACTTGTTCAAAAACTATCAGGTATTACTTTAACTAAAAACTTTACTGTTTATCCAAATGGACACTATGATTTAGATATCTCAACAGATAAAAAAGAACAATACTTTATTACAAATGGATTTAGACCAAATGTTTTAGCAGATATGTATGCTGACCATGGTTTATATTTAAAACTTAATGATGGAACAATGGAATTAACTTCAGATGAAGATTTAGATAAAGTTAAATCTTATACTGGAATCAAATTTGTTTCTAACTTTGATAGATACTATGCAACAGTTATTTATAACTTTGATAACTCTTTACAAGTATCTTTAATGCCAGATAATAACAGTAACCCACAAGGTTTTGTTCATGTTACTGAAAAGACTTCTTTCTCTGGATATATGGGACCTAAAAACTTCAATGACTTAAAAGCATTACATCCAGAATTAACAGACGTAATCGAGTATGGTTGGTTTACATTTATTGCAAAACCAATGTTTACATTACTTCAATTTATTCAATCATATGTTGGAAACTGGGGTTGGACAATTGTTATTTTAACAATCTTAATTAAACTTGTTTTATATCCATTATCATACAAAGGTATGGTATCTATGAACAAGCTAAAAGATTTAGCTCCTAAGATGAAAGAGATCCAACAAAAATATAAAGATGACAAACAAAAACAATCTATGCACATGATGGAGCTTTATAAAAAGCATAATGCAAACCCAATGGGTGGTTGTTTACCATTAATCTTACAAATCCCTGTATTCTTCGCAATCTATAGAGTACTTTTAAATGCAATTGAATTAAAAGGTGCTGAGTGGATTTTCTGGGTACAAGATTTAGCAGAAATGGATCCATATTTTGTATTACCAATTTTAATGGGTGCTTCTATGTGGTTACAACAAAGAATTACTCCAAATACTATGCAAGATGAGATGCAAAAGAAGATTTTCCAAATGTTACCAATCATCTTTACATTCTTCTTCTTATGGTTCCCAGCTGGTTTAACTCTATACTGGTTCGTAAATAATGTATTTACAATTGCTCAGCAATACTACATTAATCAACTGTTTGAGAAAAAAAGAGCTGCTAAAAAATAGGAGTCTATAATGAAAAAATTTGAAGCTAAATGTTTAGAAGAAGCTTACGAGCTTGCAACATCAGAATTTGAATGTTCTATAACAGATTTAGATATTGATATTATCCAACAGCCAAGTAAAGGTTTCCTTGGCTTTGGTAAAAAAACTGCTATTATCACTGCAACTTCAAGAAGAAGAAAAAGAGATAATAGAAGACAAAAAGAACAAAGATTTAGAAAAAAAGATATCAAAATTGAAGATGTTTCTAAAAAAATAGAAGACTCAAATAGAAGCGATAATGAACAAAAAGCTTCAAATATTAAAAAAACTGAAAAGAAATTAAACGATGTTCCTAATGTTGATTCAAAAGAGAAGATTTTTGATAACTTCTATAGCGAATCAGAAAAACAAAACGAAATGTCTAAAATTATTGTAAAGAAAGAATCACAAGAAGTTTTAGATGAAGTTAAAGATGGACTTAATTTACTTTTCGCAGATACTTGTTATGAAATTGATAATATCAAAGTAGAGTTTTATGATGAAAGTACACTTTATATAGAGTTTACAGGAGCTGATTCTGCTTTACTTATTGGTAAAGAAGGGTATAGATATAAAGCTTTATCATATATTTTATTCAACTGGATTAATGAGAAATATGGACTTATGCTAAGACTTGAAGTTGCAGAATTCTTAAAAAATCAAGAAGCTGCAATTCATACATACCTAGAGCCTGTAATTGAAACAATCAAAGAAAAAGGTTCTTATAAAACAAAACCACTTGATGGTATTTTAGTGCATATTGCACTTAAAAAACTAAGAGAAGAATTCCCTGATAAATATGTAGCTGTTAAAACAAATATCAGAGGAGATAAATACGTACTTGTAAATGAGTACAGAAGCAAAGAGCAATAAAATTGTTAGATGAAAATACAATTGTAGCCATTGCAACTGCAAATGGCGTAGGCTCAATCTCTATTGTAAGAGTTAGTGGTAAAGATGCTCTTAACATTGCTTTAAAACTTTCAAAGAAAAAAGAACTTAACCCAAGAGTCGCAACTCTTGGAACTATTTATAACTCAAATGATGAAATCATAGATGAAGCACTTTTAATATATTTTAAAAACCCTTACTCTTTTACTGGTGAAGATGTAGTAGAGTTTCAATGTCATGGTGGAATTGCTATTTCTAATATCATTATGCAAGAAGTTCTTAAATGTGGTGCAAGACTTGCAAATCCAGGTGAGTTTTCAAAAAGAGCTTTTTTAAATGGAAAAATTGACCTTACAAAAGCAGAAGCTATTGCAAAAATTATTGAAGCAAGAAGTGAAGATGCAGTTAAACTATTAGCAAAACAGCTAAAGGGTGAGTTAACAAACTTTGTAAATGATATTAGAGAAGATTTACTATTTATGCTTGCATATACAGAAGTAAATATTGATTATGCTGAAGAGGATTTACCAAGTGATATTTTTGAACAGATTCAAAATAAGCTTGATAAAATAAAAGAAAAACTATCAAATACCCTTGATGCAAGTAAAAGAAGAGAAGGTCTTATAGAAGGTTTTAAAGTTGCAATAGTTGGAAAACCAAATGTTGGTAAATCTTCACTTTTAAACAAACTTCTAAATTTTGATAGAGCCATTATTTCTGATATTGCAGGAACTACTAGAGATACTATTGAAGAGTCTGTAAAGATTGGAACTCATATAATCAAAATAGTTGATACTGCTGGTATTAGAGAAGCTGATGATGTAATTGAAAAAATAGGTATTGAAAAATCTATTGAAGCAGTTAATGAAGCAGATATTGTAATTGCACTTTTTGATAATAGTAAGTCTTTAGATGATGAAGATAGAAAGATTTTAAATATTTTAGAAGATAATTCTCATAAAGAGATAATCACAGTTTTAAATAAATGTGATTTAAAAAATAAGTTTGAAAAGAATAGTTTAGAAAATTATGTTAGTTTGAGTACTAAAGAGACTATTACTCCTTTAGTGCAAAAGATAGAAATAATTTTAGATTCTAATACTCATAGTGATGATATGACTTTAGTTTCAAAAAGACAAGTAGATGAAGTAGAGAATACTTATTCTCATATTAAACAAGCATTTATGCCTTTAGAAACTGGTGAGTTAGAGTTTTTTGCCCACCATATAAATGAAGCTTTAGCTTCAATTTCAAATATTACTAGACCATATGAACATGACCAGATGTTAGATGTTATGTTTGGTTCTTTCTGTCTAGGAAAATAATAGTTTATGAAAAATAGTTATGACTTAGTAGTCATAGGTTCTGGTGCAGCAGGTATGATATCTGCAATTGTAGCAGCAAGAAATGGCAAAGATGTTCTTCTATGTGAGCAACAAGAAAAATTAGGACCTAAACTAAAAGCTACTGGTGGAGGAAGATGTAATCTTACTAATACACTTTCAAATGAAGATTTTATGAATTCATTTGGAAAAAATGGTAAGTTTATGTTTGATGCACTTAAAGATTTCAATCATCAAGACCTTATAAACTTTTTAGAACAAATTGGAGTAGAAACACATATTCCCGATGGTTTTAAAGTATTCCCTGTAACTCACAACTCTTCAACTATAATAAAAGCTTTAGAACAAGAGCTTATAAATGTAGGAGTAGAAGTTGCTTATAGTACAAAAGTAGATGATATAGTTTTTGAAGATAACTGTGTTAAGAAAGTTTGTACCTCAAAAGGCGAAGTTATTACAACAAAAGTTATTGTAGCAACAGGAGGATTAGGTTATCCAAAACTTGGAGCAAATGGTGATGGTTATACTTTTGCAAAAGCTTCAGGACACAGAGTAACTTCTCTACATCCTGCAATGACTCCTTTACTTACAAAGGACACTTGGGTTGCCCAATGCCGAGCTGATACAATAGCAAAAGCACAAGTTAGTGTAAATATAAAAAAACATAAAAATCTTAAAAAGACTGGGGATTTAATCTTTACAAATAAAGGTGTTCGAGGTCCAGTTGTTTTAGACTTTTCAAGGGAAGTAACTCCTTTACTTGAGAAGTATGGCGAAGTTCCTATTTTAATAAATATGTTAAAAGGAATGAATGAAGAAGAACTTTTTTCATATATAAAAAAAAGAACATTAGCTAATCCGGATTTTAATATATTACAAACCTTAGAAACACTATTACCAAGCTCTGTTATTAAAGAGTTATGTAAGTTAGTTGAGGCTGATTATGAATTAAAATTCAAAGATTTAAAAGGTGAAATACGACAAAACCTTGTAAAGATTTTAGTAAATACTCCTTTAACAATTAGTAATCATTTAGGTTTTGAAAGAGCTATGATTACAAGAGGTGGAATTAGCTTAAAGCAGATAAACCCAAGAACAATGCAAAGTAAACTTGTACAAGGATTATACTTTTGTGGGGAAGTTGTAGATTTAGATGGTCCATGTGGCGGTTACAATTTGCAATGGTCATTTGCAAGTGGTAACCTAGCAGGGAAGCTTCTAGATTAGTCTGGCTTTATTTGATAAATTAATTTTGCATTTGAAATATCAATAGATGTCCAAGAGTTACAATCAAACTCTATTTTAAGAACTTCTCCCATAAGTATTTTTTCTTTTAATCCAACAAGGCTAACTCCAAGGGCAGTTAGTGATGGATTATGTCCTACTATCATTAATGTATTAACATCATCAAAAGTATAAGTAATTGATTCAATAACTTCATTTACAAAAGCTTGAAAAAGTACTTCATTGTACATAATACTTTTTGTGTACTCTAACTCTTTAGCAACAACTTCAGCTGTTTGTTTAGTTCTAAGAGCTGGACTCGCAACTAATAAATCTGGTAAAACATTTTTTTCTTTTAATTTTTTTGAAACATTTTCTACATCTTTTAAACCTTTAGGGGTTACTTGAATGTCATAGTCATCTGTATTTGGGTTTGATATGTCCTTATCTGCATGTCTCATAATATAAAGTGTTTTCATTTGTTTACCTAGCAATTAATTATAATTAAATAATTTTAAATAGTTTTTACTTGAAAAGTAATAAAAATAGGTGAAAAAAGTAAAAGTTTTAATACTTTTTTTTAGGATAATCAAAAGATATAAGTTTTGCACTCTTTTTATTTACTTCTCTCCAGCTATCACAGTCAAACTCTATTTCCAATACTCCACAAGTAGGAATGTTTTCATTGAATCCAACTAAATAAAAAGCCAACATATTTAATGTAGGGTTATGACCAATTATAAATACCTTGTCATAATCATCATTTATAAAGTTTACTATTTCTAACATTGTTTTTAATGAGGCTTCATATAAGTGTTCATCAAATAGTATTTCCCCTTTAAAGGCAATACCTTTTTTGATGAGTTTTGCAGTTTTTTTTGTTCTATATGCTGGGCTTGAGATTATTAAATCAGGGTTAGCATTTTTTTGTTTTAAAATTGTAGCCATAAAAGGTGCATTTTTTTCACCTCTTTTATTTAAGGGTCTATCAAAGTCTTCTAAACTAGGGTTAGACCAATCAGATTTTGCATGTCTTATTAAGTAAAGCTTTTTCATCTTTTCTCCTAAGCTTAAGTATTATATCTTTTTTTGTATAATTATCAAAGATATAAAATTGGAGTTTATTTTGGGTTATGATTTAGAAAAAAAATTAGTTATTGCAATCTCTTCGAGAGCTTTATTTAATTTAGAAGATGAGAATGAAATTTTTGAAAATAAAGGTCTTGATGAATACTATAAACATCAAATTGAAAAAGAAGATGAAGTTATTCAAAAAGGAACAGGTTTTAGACTTGTAAAAAATTTATTAAAGATTAATGATGATTTTCCAGATGATAAACAAGTTGAAGTAATCATTCTTTCTAGAAACAATGCGGCAACTTCTTTAAGAATTACAAAATCAATTGAAAAATATGAATTAGATATTGCAAGGTCTGCTTGGAGTGGAGGAAGTGATATTGCTAAATATCTTAAGCCTTTTAAAGTTGATTTGTTTTTATCAGCAAATGAAGTTGATGTACAAAATGCAATAAATGAAGGAATAGCAGCTGCTAGAATCTTACCATATCAAGAAGATAAAGATAACTATTCAAACCAAGTTAAAATTGCTTTTGATGGTGATGCTGTTCTTTTCTCTGAAGAGTCAGAAATTGTATATAAAACTCAAGGTTTAGAAGCATTTTTAGAGTATGAAAAGAAGAATGCCTCGAATGCTTTACAATCAGGTCCTTTTGCGCAGTTATTAAGAGTGATTTCTAATATCCAATCAAAATATCCAGAGGAACAAACACCTATTAGAACAGCTTTAATCACTGCTAGAAACTCTCCAGCTCATGAAAGAGTAATTAGAACACTTTCACAATGGGGAGTAAGGTTAGATGAGTCATTCTTTTTAGGTGGAGTTGACAAATATGAGGTTGTAGAAGCTTTTGGTGCTGATATTTTCTTTGATGATCAAGATGTTCATTTAGAAAGTACTTCAAAGAGAACACCAAGTGCAAAAGTTCCTTACCACGATGATTCCATATTAAAAAAGATATAATTATTTAAAATTTATTAATTATTAGATGCTAAACTAATAAAAAGATTAAAGGAGAAACATGGAACAAGCAAAAACAGTATTTTTATTAGCTCTTTTAACAGTATTATTTGTATTTATAGGTTACTCGTTTGGTGGCTCAAATGGTATGCTTATCGCCTTTTTATTAGCAGGAGGAATGAACTTCTATGCTTATTATTATTCTGATAAACAGGTTCTAAAGCATTATAATGCAACACCAATAGAAGATACTTCACATCCTGTTTATAGAATAACGCAAAAACTTGTACAAAAAGCAGATTTGCCTATGCCAAAGGTTTATTTAATACCTGATCATACACCAAATGCCTTTGCAACAGGAAGGAACCATGAAAATGCAGCTGTTGCTGTTACTATGGGTTTATATGAAATGTTAAATGAGCAAGAGCTTGAAGGAGTAATTGCCCATGAGTTATCACATATAAAACATTATGATATTTTAATTGGAACTATTGCTGCTGTATTTGCAGGGGCAATAGCTATGATTGCAAATATGATGCAGTTTGGTGCAATGTTTGGAGGAAATAACAGACAAGGTGTACATCCAATTGTAATGATAATCATGGCTATAATTTTACCACTAGCTGCTTCAATTATTCAAATGAGTGTAAGCAGAAGTAGAGAGTATATGGCTGATGAAGGTGCTGCAAGAATGACTAGAAACCCTGCAGGACTTCAAAGTGCTTTATCAAAATTAGAAAACTATGCTAGAAGAGGGCACGAAATAAACAATGCTACAGAGCAAACAGCTCATATGTTTATAGTAAACCCATTTTCTGGTAAAAAAACTTCATTTGGTGATTTCTTTAGGACACATCCTACTACAGAGGATAGAATAGCTAGATTAGAAGAGTTAAAATATGAATTTCAATAAGAGTTATTATCTCTTATTGAAATATATCTACTAGTTTATCTTCAGTAATTTCTTCTTGTAAAATTGGGTAAATACCCTTAGCAATTAACGAGATTTTTAAATCATAATCTACATCTTCAAGTAAGAAGTAGTTCGTTTTGTAGTCATATAAAATATCTGGAAGTATGTTACATGCTGCTTCATCTTCATTTTCAAACATTGGATTATTTATGCAGTTAGAAGATTTTAATTTGTAGTCTTTTATAAAGTATACCCAGATATATTTAGCTGTTGCATCTGCATATTCTAGTTCTGTATTACTATGTGAACATACAGCAATATGAAATTCATTTTTAATTTCATGTACTTTGATATTACTACCTGTAATTAATGCAAGTGAGATTTTCTTTCTGGCACTTTTAATTATTCTTGCAAAAGTAGCTCTTGATACATTCATTTTCTTTGCTGCATCTTCTTGATACATACAAAATGAGTCCATTAAATGAATTGCTTCTAGCTCTTCATGTAGTAAAATTACATCTTGTTTAGCCTTATGATCTTTAGGTCCAAAATACTTGGACACGGGCTTTAGTTCAAGTTTTCTTTGAAGTTTTTCTCTAGCCATTTATTACCTTGTAATTTATATAATCAGATTTTATCATAAAATATTTAAAATATACTTGACATATGCTCAGAAAATTGTTATAATTCGGTCATATGTTCATAAAGTGATATAACATTCATTCCTACATATTTGTAAAGTAAGTGTGTGTGATCTTCTTTTTTAGTGTGACCTTAATTGGTTTTCTTATTTTACAAATTAAATATATTATATTTACTTATATGGAATATATTTTTAAACATCAGTTACAATTAGGAACAAAATATATAATTGTCTTTTCCCTAGTCATTACTTTTTTTTCACTCTTTCTAATTTGTACTGATGTTTTGAAACTTTCTTTAAACAATCCCATATCAATGATAACAAGGAGTTGCTATGCATAGAATAGTGTTCCCAACAAATGAAAACATGAGTTACTTATCTAAAGTAGAAAGCTCATTTGAAGAATCAAATTACCTTACTGTACTACATGTTACTGGACAAAATATAACTGAAGTTGAATTAGTTAAAAACCCTCATCCTCATACAAGTGATGAGATTATAAAAGAGTGTAAAGATAACCACTATAGTATTCTAATTCTTCCTAAAGAAGATAAACTTCCTGTAGATAAATTAAAAGAAAATGGTACTTCAGTTTTTATTGCTTCAGAACATAAAAATGTATTAAGTACATTTAGTGATTTTGTTCAAGACAAATTAAAACGAGCATAAAAAAAGCGGGGAAAACCCCGCTGTCCTTTCAACTTGACCAAAGTAAAGGATTAGAAGAATAGTACAAAAAGAATCTTAAATAATAAGTAAATTATTGGATTAATTGTAAACTTTTTTTACATTTTCAATTTTACTACTCATATTTAAAAGTAATAAATCTGCAATAACTAAAGACATCATAGATTCAGCTACAACACTTCCTCTAATAGCAACACAAGGGTCATGTCTTCCTTTTAGTTCACAATCAACTTCATTGTTATTCACATCAACAGTTTCTTGCTTAATGAAAATAGATGGTGTTGGTTTAAAATAAACCTTAGCATCAATATCAGCTCCTGTACTAATGCCACCTAAAATACCACCACTATGATTTGTTTTGAAACCATCAGCTCTCATTTGGTCATTGTTCTCATCACCTTTTTTAGAGCTTGATTCTGTTCCATCCCCAATTTCAACAGCTTTAACAGCATTGATTCCCATCATAGCATTTGCAATTTGAGCATCAAGTCTATTATAAAGTGGTTCCCCAAGACCTGAAGGAGCATTTTTAACTCTTACAAAAGCAACACCACCAACAGAGTTGTGTTCTTTCTTTGCTTTAATAATAGCTTCTTTTTGGAACTCTTCTTTGTTTTTATCTAAAGTATAGATTTCAGAAGTTTTAGCAAATTCAAAATCTAGTTGAGAAGATTTGATTCCATCAATTTCACAAATTCCACTTACAACTTCAATATCTAATTCTTTTAATAGAAGTTTAGCAATAGCTCCTGCTGCAACCCTTGCTGCTGTCTCTCTTGCAGAACTTCTTCCTCCACCTCTATAGTCTCTTAAACCATATTTTTCAAAATATGTGAAGTCAGCATGTCCTGGTCTAAACAGGTCTTTTACATTTGTGTAGTCTCTACTTTTTTGGTTTTCATTAAAAATAACCATTGAAATAGGAGTTCCAGTTGTTTTACCTTCAAATACACCACTTAAAATCTCTACTTTATCAGACTCTTTTCTAGGAGTTGCATAAGCATTTTGTCCTGGTTTTCTTCTATCCATTTCTGCTTGAATAAAAGACTCATCTACACTAATTCCAGCGGGAACACCATCTACAATACAACCTAAAGCTCTACCATGACTTTCTCCAAAAGTTGTAAATCTTAGTTTGCTTCCAAAACTATTCATTATTGATTTCCTTTTAATGTATCAATAGCAATTTTTGCAACTGCTTGTTGCGCTAACTTTTTACTTTTTCCAATAGCTTTACCATAAGATTTTCCATCAATCCAAATTGATACTTCAAACTCTTTTTTATGGTCTGGTCCATATGAACCTTCAATTTTATATTCAGGAATTGTTCCAAATTGTGCTTGAGTAACTTCTTGTAAAGCTGTTTTGTAATCACTAAATAATACATCTAAATTGATTTTGTCATAAGAGCTCTCTAAAAGTTCTAAAATAATAGGTTTTAAAACCTCTAAGCCTGATTCTAAATATATTGCACCCATGATTGCTTCAAAAGCATCTGAAAGAATAGAAGCTTTACTTCTTCCTTTGTTTCTCTCTTCTGCATTTGAAATAAAAATATAATCACCTAACTTAATTTGGTTAGCTAGTTTTGTAAAACCTGTTTCATTTACTAAACTTGCTCTAATTTTAGAAAGTTCACCTTCATTTGATTTTGGGAACTTTTTAAATAAATATTCTCCAACTATTAAGTTTAATACCGCATCACCTAAAAACTCTAACCTTTCATTGTTATAAGGCTTTTTATAGCTTTTATGTGTAAGTGCTTCGATTATCAGATCCTTGTTTTTAAACTGATAATCCAAACACTTTTCTAATTTTGAATAATCATCCATTATTCTCTCCTTTTAATTTTTCCGCTTCAGTACGTGCAAGTATATCACATCTTTCATTATGAAAATGTCCTGCATGCCCTTTAACCCAATTTGCTATTATAGTGTGTTTTTCTGAAACATTTATATATTCTTGCCACAATTCAACATTTTTTACTGGTTTTTTTGCAGAGTTTTTCCAATTGTTCCTAACCCAACCACTTAACCATTCATTTATTCCTTTTACAACATAAGTAGAATCAGAATAAATATTAACTATACAAGGTTCTTTTAAAGCCTTTAAACCTTCAATAACACCTTTTAGTTCCATTTGGTTATTTGTTGTATTATCTTGAGCGCCACTTAGCTCTTTTTCATTTCCCTTATAGTCTAGGATTGTACCCCAACCACCAGGTCCAGGGTTTCCTAAAGAGGAACCATCACTGTAAAGATTGATTTCTTTCAACTAAATCCTTTGTTAGATGATGTTTTACATCAAATGTTAATATACTTTGGCAGTTTGGACATCTAGCCTCAAACATAGGGTGAACATGTTTACATGATGAACAAATAAATTCAAAATCAATAGTTGCAGGGATTTTATGTTCATGATTATTTAGTGCAATTAAAATATCAAAAACAAAATCATCACTATGATTTATATTGTTTAAATATCCTTTTGCATTAAATAGTTCTGTTAAAAACTTATCTTCTGAAATCTTTTCAAAGTCTATGTCTTCAAAATTTAGATACCACATTAAATCAATTAGTTTTGAAGTATTAAACAGCTTTATATTTTCCCAGAAAAACTCTTTATTGTATGTCAGATAAAACTTAGCTATTAGTCTTTGAACTTGTGGGTTTTCTTTTAAAACTTCTAGTAGTTCATCACTTTTCTTTTCAAATGATTTTATAGGGTCATTTATTATTATTAATGTTTCAATAAATAAATTATCATTTGAAACCTCTTCTTCTAGTTCACTTAAGCAATCAATAATCTCTTTTGCACTTTTATAGTCATTTAGTTTTTCATTTACAACAAGTAAATATTTTAATGCATAAGTATTTCTAGGAGAAAACTTTAAGATTTTTAAGAAAATCTCCTTTGCTCTTTGCATGAAACCACCTTTAAAATAAGTAGTTCCTAATAACTCTAAAAGCTCTTCTTTTTTTACTCTATCAGTTACATGTTCTAATAGGGCAAGATATACTGAAATTGCTTTGTTGTAATTACCTTTATGAATAAAAGTTGATGCTAATAGTATGATAGAATCAAATGGTAGATTGTAAGTTTTATATAGGTGTACATAATCTTCTTCTTTTAATTTACCAATTTCAAATCTTTTAAGAAGTTCTCTATAATCTTTTCTTGCTCTTCTTTCTTTATATAAAGAGAATGAGTATGTTAAAAAAGAGATGGTAAAAATAAGAGTAAAAAATATAATTACACCAAAAAGTGGGTCCCTATATTCAATAATAAAACTATCCAAAAAATGCCTTAATTATAAAATATAAAATATCATATCATAAAAGCACATATACTATTATAAATTTTTAGGTATAATCCCAAAATGATAACAAAAGAGTCAATAGAAAATTTAAAAAACCACCTTGATGTAGTAGATGTAGTATCTCAATTTTTAGAGTTAAAAAAGAGTGGTGCAAACTTTAAGGCTTGTTGTCCTTTTCATGGTGAAGATACTCCTTCTTTTGTGGTTAGTCCACAAAAACAAATCTATCATTGCTTTGGATGTGGAGCAGGTGGTGACTCAATAAAATTTGTAATGGAGTATGAAAAACTTTCATACCCAGAAGCTTTAGAAAAACTTGCTTCAATGTACAATGTTACATTAACTTATGACAATACAAATCAGCAAAGACAAGATACAAGAGTTTTAGAAGAAGCAAATAAATTTTATCAAAAACTATTTGTGTCAAATACAACTGCAAAAGATTATATAAAAAGCAGAGGAATCTCAGAGTTTTCGATTGAAAAGTTTGAAATAGGTTATGCTCCTTATTCAAATGATACAATCAATTTTTTAAAAAATAATCACTTAAATCTTGCAGAAGCAAAAGACTTAGGACTTATTGATACAGGACATAATGGTCTATATGCAAGATTTATAGAAAGAATCACTTTTCCTATTTATTCAATTAGTGGGAAAATAGTTGGTTTTGGTGGAAGAACTATTTCTGGACATAATGCAAAATATATTAATTCTCCTCAAACAAAACTATTTAATAAATCAAAACTTTTATATGGATACAACTTAGCAAAAGAGAATATCTATAAAAAAAATAGAATGATAGTTACAGAAGGTTATTTGGATGTTATTATGCTTCATCAAGCAGGTTTTAATACTGCTGTTGCAACACTAGGAACAGCTTTAACAAAAGATCATTTACCTCTTTTAAGAAGAGGTGAACCACAGGTCATTTTAGCATATGATGGAGATAAAGCAGGTTTAAATGCAGCATATAAAGCTTCTGTGATGCTTTCTCAAGGGGATTTTGAAGGTGGAGTTGTTATCTTTGGAGAAGGAAAAGATCCCGCTGACATGGTAAATGAAGGGAAAATAGAAGAGTTAAATAAAATCTTCTCTAATCCACAAAATTTTATTTCATATACAATTGATTATATAATTTCAAAATATGATATTAATATTCCAAGTCAAAAACAAAAAGCACTTGTTGAAACAAATGATTATTTAAAGACTTTAAATGAGTTATATCAAGATGAATATAAAAGATATCTAGCACAAAAACTAAATGTAAGAGAAAATCTGATTAAAGTTAGCTCTGATGTTGTTAGAAGAACTGACGTAAATTTAAGTAAAATTGATATTGCAGAACTGTGTATTATAAGGTCAATTTTAGAAAATCCAAAAAGACTAGACATGGTTCTTGATATTGTTGATATCTCAATGTTTGAATATCACAAAAATGAGTTTGAATTATTAATCAATGATCCTCAAAATATATCTTTAAATGGAATTTTATTAAACGATAAACTTGAAGTTTATGACGATCAAAGGTTAAAAGAAGAGTTAATTGTTTTACTATATACATTTTACACTAAAAAATTGACTTCTTTAAAGTATGATCAAACTTTAAACTTAAGAGAAAAAGGTTTTAAATTGAGAAAAGTTCAAGACAATTTAAGACAATTAAAACAAGGTAAACTTGTAAGTTACAATCTTTAATAAAATATTTAAAAAAATAGTATATAATTTTTCTAAATAAAAGTTTTTAGGAAAAATAGATGGAAAAAATTAACTCGAAGAAGTTACCAGAAGCAATAGGTCCTTATTCTCAAGCTGTTAAAGCAAATGGTTTAATTTATACTTCAGGTCAAGTACCTTTAGATGTAGATGGAAACATGGTAGAAAGAGATATTAAGGTACAAACTAGACAAGTATTTGAGAACTTAAGAAACTTACTAGATGATGCATTAAGTGGAATGGATAAAGTAATTAAAATAACAATTTATTTAGAAAATATCGAAGATTTTGGTGTTGTAAATGTTCTTTGTGCAGAAGCTTTTGGGGAACATAAACCAGTTAGAACTACAGTTTCAGCAAAAGGTTTGCCGATGAACTCAATGATTGTAGTTGATGCAATTGCTCAACCTTACGATTATTATTAAAATAAACTTTTACGCTTAAAGAAACTTTAAACTACAATTAGATAGTATTTCGTCCCGTTAAAGCAAAAAAGTTAATAAAGAATTGATAAGTTAGAGGAATAAATATGTACGCAATTATTAAGTGTGGTGGTAAGCAGTATAAAGTAACTGAAGGTGATGTTTTAGATATCGATTATACTGGTCAAGCTGCTAAAGAAACTCTTGAAATCACTGATGTTTTAGCTGTTAATGATGGTGAATTAAAAACTGGTGATGCTGTTTCTTCTGCAAAAGTAGAAGCAGAAGTTGTATTAGATGGAACTGGTGTAAATAGAGCTAAAAAAGTTATCATTTACAAAAAAAGAAGAAGAAAAGATTCTAAGTTAAAAAGAGGTTTCAGAAAGAGCTTCACAAAAATTAGAATTACTAAAATCGCTGCATAATTTAAGGAGATAAGAAATGGCTCACAAGAAAGGTCAAGGAAGTACTCAAAATAATAGAGATTCAGCTGGAAAAAGACTTGGTGTTAAGAAATTTGGTGGAGAAACAGTTAGAGCTGGTAACATCATTATTAGACAAAGAGGTACAAAAGTACACTGTGGAGAAAATGTAGGGATCGGTAAAGATCATACAATTTATGCACTAGTTGATGGTGTTGTTAAATTTGAAGTAAAAAGTAAAACTAGAAAAAAAGTTTCTGTATACGCTTCATAAAAAGTTTAATCAAAACAATTTTCTCAAAGGGTGTAGTGCATTTTGCCTACACCCTTTTTTAGTTTAAAAAGTATTCTAGGTTCCTTGTAAGTCCCCTTACTAATGGGTTTTATAAGGAGCCTTATTTAATAAACATTTAAAAAAGGATTTAATGTGTTTGTAGATAGTGTAAAATTTACCGTAACCTCAGGAAAAGGTGGACAAGGTTGTTCTTCATTTAGAAGAGAAAAGTTTGTTATCAAAGGTGGACCTGATGGTGGAGATGGTGGAAAAGGTGGAGATGTTGTATTTCTAGTAGATAGTAATACAGATACTCTATCATGGTATAAGGGAAGAAAGATATTAAAAGCTGACAATGGTAAGCAAGGAGAAGGTGGAAGAAGAACTGGAAAATCTGCTCAGCCAATGGTTTTAGCTGTACCTCCTGGAACACAAATAATTGATAATGAAACAAATGAAGTATTACTTGACCTTTTAGAAGAAGGACAAAGAGAAGTTTTCCTAGAAGGTGGAAAAGGTGGATTAGGTAATACTCACTTTAAAAATTCAAGAAATCAAAGACCTACTTATTCTCAACCAGGATTACCAGGTGAAAGCAAAGAGATTAGACTTGAGTTAAAACTTATTGCAGATGTAGGATTAGTTGGTTATCCAAATGTTGGGAAATCTACACTTATTTCTACTACATCAAATGCATCACCTGAAATTGCAAACTATGAGTTTACAACTTTAACTCCAAAACTTGGAGTTGTTGAAGTTGGAGATTACAACTCATTTGTTATGGCAGATATTCCAGGAATTATTGATGGTGCAAGTGATGGAAAAGGATTAGGTTTAGAGTTCTTAAGACATATAGAAAGAACAAAAACTTTATTATTTACGATTGATATTGCAAATTATAGAACGACTACAGAGCAGTATGAAGTTTTAAAAGAAGAGGTTAAAAAGTTCTCAACTGAATTAAGTGGAAGAAACTTCGCAATTGCATTAACTAAAACTGATGCATATTATGGAGAAGATTTAGAAGCTGATATTAAAGAGTTTATTGAAGCTATTGGTTTAGAAGTATCAAGTGAAAACTCTTATGGTTTTGATAAATCATTACCATATTATGTACAAGATTTAACTTACTCAAAATTTGATGAGAATAAACCATTTTTTGTATTGCCAATCTCATCTGTGACTCATTTAAATACTGAGTCAATTAGATTTGCTTTATATGAATTAATAGGACAAAAAAAGTAATGAAAAGAGTTGTTATTAAAGTAGGAAGTGCTGTTCTAAGAGAAGGCAGTGTTTTAGCAATTGAAAGATTAAACAATTTAGTTGATTTAATAGCAAAATTAAAAAATGAAAAAAAATTAGAAGTTATCTTAGTTTCATCTGGTGCAGTAGCTGCTGGAAATACAGCTTTAGATTTAGACCGTACTCAGATTTTAAATAGACAAGCATTAGCTGCTATTGGGCAACCTTTACTGATGAAACATTATAAAAAAAGATTTAGAGAACATGGTTTAAAATGTGCTCAAATGCTTTTAGTAGAAGATGATTTTGATTCAAGAAAAAGATCTGCAAATGCAAAAGGTGTTATGGAAATACTTTTAAGTAATGACATTATTCCAATTTTAAATGAAAATGATGTTATTGCAAATGAAGAGCTTTTATTTGGGGATAATGACCAATTAGCAGCCCATGCTGCGCACTTCTTTGATGCAGACATCTTAGCAATACTTTCTGATGTAGATGGTTTATATGATTCAAACCCTCATGAGAATCCAGATGCTAAAATGAGAAAAGTAGTTAATTTCATTGAAGATGAAGAATTAGAAATGAAACATACTCCAAACTCTGAGTTTGCAACAGGTGGAATAGTTACAAAACTAAAAGCTGCAAACTTCTTACTAAAGAGAAATAAGATGATGTATCTATCATCTGGTTTTGATTTAACAAATGCATATGATTTTTTAGTTGATGAAAATCATAAAAGCGGAACACTATTTAAAAAACAAATCTAATATTTTATAAGCTTCTCCTTCTGTGAGAAGCTAGCAAAAAGGATAGAAAGTATGTCTAAACGAATTGTATTTATGGGTACACCAGACTATGCAACTAAAATTTTTGAGAGATTACTTAATAGCTCTTATGAAGTAGTTGCTTTATATACTCAACCAGATAAACCAGTTGGAAGAAAACAAGTTTTAACAGCACCACATATTAAACAGTTTTGTTTAGATAACTCTTTAGATATTCCAGTTTTTCAGCCTTTAAAATTAAGAGGAAATAAAGAAGTAGAAGAAGAGATTAAAGCTTTAAATCCTGATTTTATTATCGTTGCTGCATATGGACAAATATTACCAAAAGAGATTTTAGATATTGCTCCTTGTATTAATCTTCACGCTTCACTTTTACCAAAGTATAGAGGTGCAAGTCCTATTCAAGAATCATTATTAAATGATGATGAATATACAGGTGTAACTTCTATGCTAATGGAAGAAGGGCTTGATAGTGGAGATATTTTAGGTTTAGAGTACTTAAAAATAACTCCTACTATGGATGTTGTTGAAGCATTTAATAAGTTATCAGATATAGCTGCAAACTTAACTATTACAACTTTAGATAACTATGAAAAGATAAATCCTAAAAAGCAAAATGAAGCAGAAGTGAGTTTTTGTAAAAAAATCAAAAAAGAGCATGGCTTAGTAGATTTATCAAGTGCAAAAAAACTATATTTAAAGTATAAAGCTTATTCTTTTTGGCCTGGTATTTTCTTAGAGAGTGGCTTAAAATTAAAAGATGTAAAACTAGTAGAAGAAAACTCTTCAAATGAAGAAGGAACAATCCTTGAACTAAATAAAGACTCTGTAGTAATTGCTTGTAAAAAAGGTTCTATTGAAGTTAAGACTCTACAAGCTCCATCAAAAAAAGCTATTAACGCAGTGGATTTTTTAAAGGGGAAAAGAGTATCTGCTGGTGATATTTTACAGTAAGTTTACTACTACCCTAGGTAGTAGTAAAATCCTGTAACACTTAGTAAAGATAACAATACTCCAATAACTAAAGCATTTATTGCTAATCTTTCATCAAGTCCACCTTTTATAGCTAAAACTACAGCCATAGTCATAGGTGGCATTGCTGCTTCTAAAATAGTAGTTTTACTCCAAGTATCATCTAAGTTATAGAAAATTGAGAAAGCTATTAGTACAATTACTGGTACAACAAACATTTTTATAACAATGGCAGTTGTCACTACATTTAATTTATAAAAAATATTTTTAAGTTCTAATTTCATACCAATTGCAATCATAGCAATAGGAACTAGTGTGGCACCAATAGTTTCCATTGTATTCATAACAAACTGAGGCATCTCAAAGTTTTTAGCAAATACTGTTAAAAAGAACATAATAATAGGTGGGAAGAAGATTACACTTTTTGCAATTCCTCTAAAGTTTACATGTTGTCCACTTCCCCAATTGATAATAATCATACCTAAACTAACAAGAAGTAAGAATGAACCAAATAGGTCATAAATAAGAGCATATACTACATAATCTTGCCCATAGAAAGTATCTATATAAGACAGACCTATAAATGATGTGTTTCCAAAAGTTGCAACAATCATAAATGTAGCAAGTACTTTTTTATCTAGTTTGAGTAATTTCCCTACAAAATAAGCTAATAATAGGTTACCTAAAATGATTGTATTAAACATAAAAATCAGTTCTAATGTTTCATATGTCAACTCTAAAGGATAGATTTTAGCAAATACAATTGCAGGAAGAGAAAAGTAGATAATAAACTCTACAAGGTCTTTAGAATTGTCTTTGAAAAAGATTTTGAATAAATAACCAAAAGCTAAGTATAAAGCTATTGGTAAAACTGGATCTAGCATAGTGTGTCTTCTCTTTTTATAACGATTATATTTAATAATGTCTTGAAAAATAATTATGTATAATGATTTATGGAAATAATAAATTTAAAAGAAGTTGATTCAACACATACTTACTTAAAAGAGCTTATTAAAAAAGATGGTTTTACAAATGCTATTTGTGTTTCAGCAGATTATCAAAGTAATGGAATTGGAAGTAGAGGAAACTCATGGGAAGGGAAGGAAGGTAATCTTTTTTTCTCTTTTGTTATATCTAAAAATGATTTGCCAGATGATTTACAACTGCAAAGTGCTTCAATCTATTTTTCATATATATTAAAAGAAGTTTTACAAAGTCAAGGTTCAAAACTTTGGTTGAAGTGGCCAAATGATTTTTACATTGATAATAAAAAAATAGGTGGAACAATTACAACTGCAACAAAAGATTTACTTTATTGTGGCATAGGCTTAAATTTAGAGCATATAAATAGTGATTTTGGTGCTTTAGACATAAAAATTGATAAAATGTATATATTAAAATTATATTTTAAAAGTTTAGAAAAAAAATCATCTTGGAAGGAAATCTTTAACTATTTTCAGATAGAATTCCAAAAGAGTAGAAAATACAAAGCTACAATTGAAAATAAAAAAATTTCATTGGAAAATGCCATTTTAAATAGTGATGGTTCTATACAAATTGACGATAAAAAGGTTTTTAGTTTAAGATGACTGAAGTTATTGCAATTGCAAATCAAAAAGGTGGGGTAGGAAAAACTACTACTGCTGTAAACCTAAGTGCTGCACTAGCACTAGAAGGTAAAAAAGTTTTATTAATAGATGCTGATCCACAAGCTAATGCAACTACATCATTAGGTTTTCAAAGAGATACATATGAGTACAATATTTACCATGTTATGCTTGGAACAAAAGAGTTAACAGAAATCGTACTTGACTCTGAAATTGAAAACTTAAAAGTAGCACCTTCAAATATTGGCTTAGTAGGAATTGAAAAAGAGTTCTATAAAAATATGAAAGACAGAGAGTTAGTTTTAAAAAGAAAAATTGACCCTGTTAAAAAAGATTATGATTATATAATAATTGATTCACCTCCTGCATTAGGACCAATTACAATTAATACATTAAGTGCATCTAATTCTGTTTTAATACCAATTCAGTGTGAATTCTTTGCACTTGAAGGATTAGCACAGCTATTAAATACTATTAAGTTAGTTAAGCAAACTATTAATAGACAGTTACAAATTAGAGGTTTCCTTCCTACTATGTATAGTGCTCAAAACAACCTGTCTAAGCAAGTTTTTGCAGACTTAGCACAGCATTTTGAGAGTAAACTATTTAAAGTAGATGAAAGTTCATATGTTGTTATTCCTAGAAATATCAAACTAGCAGAAAGCCCAAGTTTTGGTAAGCCAATCATGCTTTATGATTCAATGGCTGCAGGAACAAAAGCATATACAAATCTAGCACGTGCAATTGCTGGATAATTTATTTAATTTAATATTAGGATTATAATATGGCATTAGGTAGAGGACTTGGAGAATTATTAGGTGAAGTTGAGACTGCTTATGGAAACTCAAATAGTGAATCTAGATATGGAAAAATTATTGAGATTGAAGTTGAAAAAGTAAAGCCAAACCCAAATCAACCTAGAAAAATATTTGATCAAGATAAATTAAAAGAGCTATCAGATTCTATTGTAGAACATGGCTTAATTCAGCCAGTTACTGTAATTGAAGAAGATGATGGTTATATTTTAGTAGCAGGTGAAAGAAGATTAAGAGCTCATAAACTTGCTAACTTAGAAACTATCAAAGCTACAATTGTAAATATTGAAGATTTCAAACTAAGAGAATTAGCATTAATAGAGAATATTCAAAGAGATGATTTAAATATTATTGAATTAGCATTCTCGTATGCTCAATTAATCAATGAGCATAATATTACACATGATGAGTTATCAAAAAAAGTATTTAAAAGTAGAGCTTCAATTACTAATACCTTAAGACTGTTACAATTATGCTCATATGTACAACAGCTTTTAGCAAATGATAAAATAACTGCTGGACATGCAAAAGTTATGCTTGGACTTGATGATGAAACACAAGTAAAAATTGCAGATTCTATTATCGGCCAAAAACTATCAGTAAGAGAGACTGAAAGTTTAATCAGAAGCCTAAAAACGGGGGATAAAAAGCCTGCAAAGAAGAATCCAAAATCTTCAAAAAACTATGACTTTAAACCACTTGATAATGTAATTGAAAACCTACAAAAAAGTGACCTAAAAGTTAAAGCTGAAAAGAACTATTTTAAGATAGAAATTAAATCTCAAGAGGATATTGAGAAGATTTCTAATTACTTTCGTAACACTTTCTAAAATTCTTTCTTAGAATTCCTCCTTTTAATATAATTTTATACTTGTTTTAGATAAAATTTAAGCAGTTTTAGTCAAACTAAACTGTAAAAAATATGGAGGAATGAATGTTAGACATAAGTCCTGTATTATTGCTTAGCACAGCAATAATCTTTCTTTTTGTTGTTGCAAGACTTAACAGTTGTCTATTTGTACCCCTATTAAAGCATATGGATGATAGAGATAAATCTATTAAGAAAGATTTAGAAAATGCTCAATCAAACTCTGCTGACGTAGACGGTATGTTAGAAGAAGCAAGCCACGTGATTGCTGAAGCTAAAAAAGAAGCAGCTGCTATCAGAGACCAAGCATACAATGAAGCTAAAGAAATAGCTGATGCTAAACTTGCGAGTGCTAAAGAGGAATTAGAAGCTAAGTCTCTTAAGTTCACTAAAGAGCTTGAAGACGAAACAAGAGCTTTAAAAGAATCATTAGTTGCTGCAATGCCTCAATTTAATGAGAGCTTAAAAGCTAAGATTAGCTCGATTTAATTAGGAGGTTAGGGTTGAAAAAATTATTATTACTTGGATTAGCTTTAACTCCTATGGCGTTATTAGCTTCAGCTGAAGGTGCGGAGACAAATTACGATATCGTACAAAGAACCGTTAACTTTATTATTTTTGCTGGTATCATATGGTACCTATTAGCAGATAAGTTAAAAGCTTTTTTTGCTGGTAGAACTGCTTCAATTCAAGCAGAACTTGACAAAGTACAAGATACTTTAAAAGCTTCTCAAGATAAAGTAGAAGATGCTGCTAACAAGTTAGAAGAAGCAAAAAAATTAGCAAATGAAATTGTTGAAAATGCAAAAGCTGATGTTGACTCTGTTAAGAAAAGAGTTGCAGATGCTGTAGATGCAGAAATTGCAAACCTTGATAAAGGTTTCGATGAGAAAGTAAAAATTGAAATGTCAAAAGCTAAGAAACAAATTGTTTCTGAAGTTCTTGAAGAGCTATTAAGCTCTGATAATGTTTCATTAACTCAAGATGAGTTAGCTAACATCGTACTTAAGAAGGTTGCATAATGAATGATTTAATAGCAAAAAGATATGTAAAAGCATTAATAGATGGTAGAGACGTTGAGTCTGCAACTGCTATTTGTAATGATTTAAAAACTATTTCTTCAGCTTATGGAGAAGATAAGTTTATTTCTATTGTTACTTCTTCTGAAGTAAACTCAGAAGATAAGGTTAAATTAGTTTTATCATTTGTAGATAATGCAAGTGCTGAATTAACAAATCTTGTTAAATTATTAGGAACAAAGAAAAGACTTGAAATTATTCCTGCAATTACAAGTGAATTAGAATCACAAGTTGCAAAAATGAATAATTCATATACTGGTGTAGTATATTGTAACAAAGAATTATCAACTGATTATATCTCTACTATTGAGAAAAAATTTAGTGAAAAATTCAATGTACAATTATCACTATCACAAAATGTTTGTGATTACGACGGTATCAAAGTTGATATTGATAGTCTAGGTGTTGAGATTTCATTCTCAAAAGATAGACTTAAGTCACAAATGATTGAACATATTTTAAAAGCAGTTTAGAACTTATAAAGGAGATATTGAATGGGTGTAAAAATTCAAGCAGATGAAATCAGTTCTATCATTAAAGAAAGAATTGATAACTTTGAATTAAATGTAGACGTTAACGAAACTGGGAAGATCATCTCATTTGCAGATGGTATTGCTCAAGTTTATGGTCTTAAAAATGTAATGGCTGGGGAGCTTGTTGAATTCGAAAACGGAGAAAGAGGATTAGCATCTAACTTAGAAGAAGCTTCTGTTGGTGTTGTTGTTCTTGGTTCTGGTGAAGGATTAAGAGAAGGTTCTTCTTGTAAGAGACTTGGAAAACTATTAGAAACACCAGTTGGTGAAGGTATGGTTGGAAGAGTTGTTAATGCACTTGGTGAGCCAATTGATGGTAAAGGTACTATTGAAGCAGCTGAGTCAAGATTCGTTGAGGAAAAAGCTCCTGGAATCATGGCTAGAAAATCTGTTCATGAGCCATTACAAACTGGTATTAAAGCAATTGATGCACTAGTTCCAATCGGAAGAGGGCAAAGAGAGCTTATTATTGGTGATAGACAAACTGGTAAAACAACTGTTGCAATTGATACAATTCTTAACCAAAAAGGTGAAGATGTAGTATGTATTTATGTTGCAATCGGTCAAAAATCATCTTCTGTAGCTAACGTTGTTAGAACTTTAGAAGAGGGTGGAGCAATGGATTATACTGTTGTAGTTAATGCAGGTGCTTCTGAGTCTTCAGCACTTCAATTCTTAGCACCATATACAGGTGTTACTATTGGTGAGTACTTCAGAGATAATGGTAAGCATGCTTTAATTATCTATGATGATTTATCAAAACACGCAGTTGCATATAGAGAGATGTCTTTATTATTAAGAAGACCTCCAGGTAGAGAGGCATTCCCAGGGGATGTATTCTATCTACACTCAAGATTATTAGAAAGAGCTGCAAAAATGTCTGATGAAAATGGTGGTGGTTCTATGACTGCATTACCAATTATTGAGACACAAGCAGGTGACGTTGCTGCATATATTCCAACAAACGTTATTTCTATTACAGATGGTCAAATCTTCTTAGAAACTAACCTATTTAACTCTGGTATCAGACCTGCAATTAACGTTGGTCTTTCTGTATCAAGAGTTGGTGGTGCTGCACAAATTAAAGCTACTAAACAAGTTGCTGGTACATTAAAATTATCTCTTGCACAATATAGAGAGCTAGAAGCATTCGCACAATTCGCATCAGATCTTGATGAGTCTACAAGAAAAGAGCTTGAGCTTGGTCAAAGAATGGTTGAAGTATTAAAGCAAGGTGTTAATAAGCCATTAGTTATTGAAAAACAAATCGTTATTATCTATGCTGGTACAAAAGGTTACTTAAATGATGTTGCTGTATCTGATGTAGTTAAATACGAAGAAGAGTTACACTCATTCATTGAACAAAAATATGCAAATATTTTAGATGACATTAAATCTAAGAAAAAATTAGATGATGAGACTGAGTCAGCATTAAAAGCTGCATTAGAAGAGTTTAAAACTGTTTTTAATGCTAAATAAGGATTAGTCTATGGCTAACTTAAAAGAAATTAAATTAAAAATTGGAAGTGTTAAGAACACTCAGAAGACTACAAAAGCTATGAAGCTTGTATCTTCTGCAAAACTTACTAGAACTAGACAACTGTCTGAGCAATCTAGAAGTTATGCTAAGAAGATTAATGAAGTTCTTTCTGAGATCGCAAACAGAGTTAGCAAAGTTCAAGATGGTGGTAATCACAATAAAGCGTTTATCCCTAACGAGAACCCAAAAACAGTTGATATTGTTTTTGTTACTGCTGACAAAGGTCTTTGTGGTGGTTTTAACATGGCAACGATTAAGAAAGTTAATGAATTAGCCGCTGATTATACATCTAAAGGTGCAAATGTAAGATACAGAGCTGCTGGAAGAAAGGGAGTTGATTTCTTCTCTTTCCAAGGTGTTGAATTATCTCAGAAGGTAACTGATTTATCTTCTGCACCAGATTATGATAGAGCTGCAGATTTTATTAAAGATGTAGTAGAAGATTTCCAAAAAGGTGAAACTGATAAAGTAGTTTTAGTTTACAATGGATTCTTAAATATGCTTACTCAAGAAATTAGAGTAAGAGAACTACTTCCAATTAGCCTAGAAGATGTAGAAACTACACAAGATGAAACATCTATGCTAGAGATTGAACCAGATGATGATGAAGAAGTGTTAGAAGAATTAACGAATAAATATATTGATTTCAATATGTATTATTCTTTAATCGACTCTTTAGCAGCAGAGCACTCTGCAAGAATGCAAGCTATGGAAGCTGCAACTAACAATGCTAAAGACAGAGTTAATTCGTTAACAGTTGAATATAATAAAGCTAGACAAGCTGCAATTACAACAGAGCTGATAGAGATTATCAGTGGTGTTGAAGCATTAAAATAATTTAAAGGAGCTGCCCGTATGAAAGGTAATATTATTCAGGTAATGGGTCCTGTTGTAGACGTTGAGTTCGACGGATATTTACCAGAAATTAACGAAGCTATTGAAGTTACATTAGCGGACGTTAACCAAGATAGATTAGTTCTAGAAGTTGCTGCACACATTGGTGATAGCAGAGTTAGAACTATTGCTATGGATATGACAGAAGGTTTAAAAAGAGGACAAGAGTGTACTGCTACTGGTGGACCAATTAAGGTTCCAGTTGGTGAAGCTGTACTTGGAAGAATCTTTAACGTAATTGGTGACCCAGTTGATGAAGGTGAAGCAATTTCTGAAGATACTGAAAGATGGTCAATCCATAGAGCTGCTCCAACTTTTGAAGAGCAATCTACAAAAACTGAAATGTTTGAAACAGGTATCAAAGTTGTTGACTTACTTGCACCATACTCAAAAGGTGGTAAAGTAGGACTATTCGGTGGTGCTGGTGTTGGTAAAACAGTTATTATTATGGAGCTTATCCATAACGTTGCGTTCAAACACTCAGGTTACTCTGTATTTGCAGGTGTTGGTGAAAGAACAAGAGAAGGTAATGACCTTTACTACGAAATGAAAGACTCTAATGTACTTGACAAAGTTGCATTATGTTATGGTCAAATGAGTGAGCCTCCAGGTGCAAGAAATAGAATTGCATTAACTGGTCTTACTATGGCTGAGTACTTTAGAGATGAAAAAGGTCTTGATGTATTAATGTTCGTTGATAATATCTTTAGATTTGCTCAAGCAGGTTCTGAGATGTCAGCATTATTAGGAAGAATTCCTTCAGCTGTTGGTTACCAACCAACATTAGCTAGAGAAATGGGTGCATTACAAGAGAGAATTACTTCAACTGCAAAAGGTTCTATTACTTCTGTTCAAGCTGTATATGTTCCTGCGGATGACTTAACTGACCCTGCTCCAGCTTCTGTATTTGCTCACTTAGATGCAACTACAGTACTTAACAGAAAAATTGCAGAAAAAGGTATCTACCCAGCGGTTGATCCACTAGATTCAACTTCTAGAATTTTATCTGCAGACGTATTAGGTGAAGAGCACTATGCAGTAGCAAGAGGTGTTCAATCTGTATTACAAAAATATAAAGATTTACAAGATATTATTGCAATTCTTGGTATGGACGAGTTATCTGAAGAAGATAAACTTGTTGTTGCAAGAGCTAGAAAAATCGAAAGATTCTTATCTCAACCATTCTTCGTTGCAGAAGTATTTACAGGATCTCCAGGTAAGTATGTTGAATTATCAGATACTATTGCTGGATTCAAAGGTATCCTTGATGGTAAATATGACAACATTCCAGAAATGGCATTCTATATGGTTGGTGGAATCGACGAGGTATTAGCAAAAGCTGAGGATATGAAATAACAAATAAGGCATGCTTATGGATACACTAAAATTATCAATAGTTGCACCAAATGGTCAAATCTTTAGTGATGAAGTAAAATCTGTAACTCTTCCAGGTAAAGAGGGAGAGTTCGGAGTTTTACCAGGACATGCTTCTTTAGTATCATCATTAACTGTTGGCGTAATTATAATAGAAAAAGCAGATTCAACTGAAGCAGTAGCAATTAACTGGGGTCACGTTAAAGTGGGTGAAAGTTCTGTTGACGTATTAGTTGACGGAGCTGTAGCACTTACTTCAGGTGCTGACTCTGAAATTGCGAAAAACATTGACGCTGCAAAAGATTTAGTTAACTCTGTTAAAGATGCAAACGTATCATTAGCAGCAGTTGAGGCTAAAATCAACTCATTCGCTTAAAAAAGTAGATAATGATTGATTCAGCTTTAAATTATTTAAGTAATGGTAGTGCCATAACACTTTTAGTGTTGTGGTCACTTTCATTATATATGGTTATCGTTTTTTGGATATTCATCTACAGATTTCTATCTTTGAAATCTTCAATTCTTACTGAAAAAAAATCACTAGAAGCATTAACATCACGAAGTTCAACTTTAAGTCCTATGTCTGCACTTAATAAATGTGCAAACGGAGTTACTAATAAAGAGATTCTTAGTGCATGTGAAATAAATATTATTAAAGATGCTAGTGTTGGAATATCATGGATGTCAATTATTGCATCAACTGCTCCTTTTATTGGACTATTTGGAACAGTAGTAGGTATTCTTGAATCATTTGCAAAGTTTTCAAGTCATTCAAAAGTAGGGTTTTCTGTAATTGCACCTGCAATTTCTGAAGCTTTAGTTGCAACAGCAGCTGGAATTTTTGTGGCAATTTTTGCATATACTTTCCATCAAATATTAGTAAGAAAAGTTTATGAGTTAAATACTTATATCAAGGCACAAGCTAAAATCTTAATTGCTAAAGGTTAATCATGTTTGATTACAACCAAAAACCTGATTTAAATATTACTCCTTTAGTAGATATTATGCTAGTGCTTCTTGCAATCTTAATGGTTACTGCACCAGTAGTTGAGTTTGAAGAACCTGTAAATCTTCCAAAAGGAAGCAAATCTCAACAAATACAATCAGTTAAAAAAATTGATATATTACTTACAAAAAATAAAAAGATAAAAATCAATAAAAAAAGTTTTGAATTTGATACTTTTGCAGATAACTTTGTTTTATTTGCACAAAATAAAGATAGAAAAACTCCTATACACATAAGAGCTGAGAAAACTTTGATGTATAATGATGTAATCTATATACTTAAATCAGTAAAAGAAGCTGGATTTACTAAAGTATCACTTATTACAGATGGATAATTATGCAAGATAAAAATTACTTTTATCTATCAGGTGTAATATCTGTTTTTATATACCTTATTTTTGGTTTTCTATTTCTTTTTTATATAAATGCCCCTGCACCAAAAAAGTTTGATATTAATACTAAAACTACAGTTTTAGAATTAGAACTTATTTCTACTAAATCAACTGAAAAAAGAGTTGCTAAAAAGAGTGAGTCAAAACAAGAAAAGATTGTTAAAAAATCTACATCTCAATCAAATAAACAAAAAGCAGATTTTAAATCACTATTTGCTAATGTTAAAACTAAATCTAAAAAAGTAGTAGAAAAAGATACAACTACGCAAAAAGCATCTATTGACCCAAGTAGATTTAGGTCTAAATTTCAAAAAGAGAAAAATACAGATAATTTAAAGGTTTCTAAACTTTTAAATGATGTTAAAACTAGTACAAATAGACCTGTTGTTAACTCTACTAGTAAAGGTGAGGAACATGAATACTTTTCAAAAATAAAACAGATTTTATGGGAGAGATGGAATCCTAAACTATTAGAAGATGGTTTAGTTGTAAAAGTTCTTGTAATGATTACAAATAGTGGAGATTTTGATTACCGTGTTATAAAGTATTCAAATGATGTACGATTTGATGAGTCATTAAAAGAGTTTTTAAATTCTCAAGTTAGGGAGACTTTCCCTACACATAATATTAACAGTAAAGTTGATATTATTATAAACTTTAAATCGGAAGGTTAATATGAAAAAAGTATTATCAATTTTATTTCTAATTACAACATTTGTTTTTGCTGCTGATGCAGAGTTAGATATCGTTAAAAAATCAGGTTCTATGCCTAAAATCGAAGTTTCAGTAGCACCTAATGCTATGAATAAGCCACTTACTCAAAAAGTAGCAAAGATGATTGAAAAGGATTTAATGGTAAGTGGACACTTTGAAGTAGTTAAAGCTTCACAAGTTGTTGATTACAACTCAAATCCAGACATGTTAGTTTTATCAATTAAAGGAACTGACCTTTTTGTAAATGTTAGTTCAAATGTAAGTAGTTTTGGTGGCTATTCTGTAATGGTTAAAATGTATGATTCAAACTCTAAGAAAATGGTATTTAATCGAACTTTCTCTACATCAAAAGAGGATAGATATCCATTTGTAGCTCATAGAATTGCAATTAGAATTAATAAATATCTAAATGCACCACCAATTGACTGGATGGATAAGTTTGTAATTTTCTCTCAATATAAAAGTGCAAAAAAAGCAGATATTATAATTGCTGACTATACTCTTACTTTTCAAATGCCAGTTATAAGAGGTGGACTTAATATTTTCCCTAAATGGGCAAATAGTAAACAAGACTCATTTTATTACACAACATATGATAGTGGAATTCCAACTTTAATTAAAACAAATATCTACACTAGACAAAGAGAAACTATTATGAGAAGTGAAGGTATGATAGTTGCTTCTGATGTAAGTGAAGATGAAAAGAAAGTTTTAATTACAGCTTCACCAAATCATCAACCAGATATCTATTTATACAATACTGTTAATAAAACAAAAAAGAGACTAACTACATATAAAGGTATTGATGTAGGAGCTCATTTTGTTGATAATGAAAAAAGAATTGTTTTCGTATCTGATAGATTAAAGTATCCAAATATTTTTGCAAAAGATATTGGAGGAAGAGGAGTTGAAAGATTAGTTTACCATGGAAATAACAACTCATCTGCAACTACATATAAAGATTATGTAGTATATACAAGTAGAGATAGAAACAATGAGTTTGGTTCTTATACATTCAATCTTTATTTAATGTCAACAAAAAGTGATTTCCTGAAAAGACTTACTTCAAATGGAAGTAATCAATTCCCTAAATTTTCAAAAGATGGAGAATCTATTATCTTCTTAAAGACTGTAAATAATAGAAGTTCAATAGGAATCCTTAGACTTAATTATTCTAAGTCATTTACTTTCCCATTAGCAAATGGAAAAATCCAGTCAATCGACTGGTAATATTATAAACTTACATTTTATATATACAAAGATATACTAGTTTTATTATAATTTCCTAAAAGGAGTTTAAAATGAAACTAGGAATATCATCTTGCCTACTTGGTACTACGTGCCGATATGATGGCGGTCATTCACGAGACAAATTTATTGTTAATGAATTATCTAACTACTTTGATTTTGAGGCTTTTTGTCCTGAAAGATTAGTTTTTCCAACTCCACGACCTGCAATAAGGTTAGTTAAAAGTGATGGTGAAGTAACTATTCGAACATCAAATGACAATGAAGATGTTACAGATACTATTACTGAGATATCTAAAGAGCTTGTAAAAAAGATTGAAGATAATCAATTATGTGGATTTATTTTAAAATCTAAATCTCCAACATGTGGTATGGAAAGAGTTAAAATCTATCCTGATAAAAAAAATGGTCAAAGTGAAAATGTAGGTGTTGGAGTTTTTGCAAAAGAGCTAAAAGAAAGATTCCCTTATTTACCAATTGAAGAAGAAGGTAGATTAGGCGATCCATGGCTTAGAGAAAACTTTTTAATGCAAGTATTTGCATATAAATCATTATTTGAATTTTTAGAAAAAAAGCCAAATATAAATGATTTAGTTGAGTTTCATACTTCTTACAAATATTTAATCTATGCAAAATCACATAATGCATATAAAGAGCTAGGAAATATAGTTGCAAATAGAGATAAAAAGCCATTGGAGACTATACTTGATGAGTATAAAGAGTTGTTTTTAAAGACAATTGCTCAAAAAGGTACGATTAATAATACCTATAATGTTTTACTTCATATTTATGGTTATTTCAAAAAAGTTATATCAAAAGAGGAAAAAGATGATATTTTAGAGACTCTTGAAGACTTCAAAAAAGGAATAGTTCCTTTAATTGCTGTTATAAAAATAATAAAACTTTATACAAACAAATTTGATATTGAGTATCTTAAAACTCAAGTATTTATAAATCCATATCCAAAAGATTTAGCACTTCGTTCTAAAGTTGAGGCTTACAGATGAAACAAATACTTTGGTTTAGACGAGATTTAAGAGTTACAGATTCTGCATTATTACAATATGCAGAAGATGAAGTACTACCAATATTTATCTTCGATAAAAATATTCTAAACTCTTTGCCTAAAGATGATAAAAGAGTTTCTTTTATTTATGAATCAGTATTAAACCTAAAGAGAGAGCTTCAATCTTTAGGTTTAGACTTAGCAATATTTTATGATGAACCATTAAATGTTTTTAAAACTTTAGCAAAAGATTTTGATGAAGTTCTATGCTCCATAGATTTTGACGCATATGCTATTAAAAGAGATAAGGAAGTTGAAAAGGTTCTTCCTTTAAAAAGATTTAATGATTCATTTATTTTAAATCCAAATGAACATCTTAAAGCAGATAATACTCCATATAAAGTATTTACTCCTTTTTATAAATCATTGAATTTAATTACTCAATCTTTTTCTATAGAAGAGTATAAAAGAAATGAAAAACTCAAACTTACAAGCTTTAATTATAAAAAAATCATATCTTTAGAAGACTTAGGTTTTGAAAAACAAGAATTACCATCTTTTTTATATAAAGATGCAAGGGATTTATTAAAAGAGTTTTTATTAGAAATAGATGATTATCAAGTAAATAGAGACTTTTTTTATAAAGATGCCACATCAAAACTATCTGTTCATCTAAGATTTGGTCTTATTTCCCCTAAAGAGATTTTTAATATTGTAAAAAAATCAAATGTAAATGATTGTGAATTTTTTATTAGAGAGCTTTTTTGGAGAGAATTTTATAATTATATACTTTTTCATTTTCCAAATTCTGAAAGTAAAAACTTCAATGGCATAAATATTTCTTGGAATGAAAATGAAGATGACTTTCAAAAATGGTGTGAAGGAAAAACTGGTGTGCCTATAATTGATGCAGCTATGATTCATTTAAATAAAACAGGTCTTATGCATAATAGATTAAGAATGATTGTTGCTTCATTTTTAACAAAAAACCTTTTTGTTGATTGGAAGAAGGGCGAGAAGTATTTTGCTTTAAAACTTCTTGATTATGAAGCAAGTTCAAATATTGGTTCATGGCAATGGGCTGCAAGTACAGGTGCTGATGCTGCTCCATACTTTAGAGTATTTAATCCTTATACTCAATCTTCAAAATTTGATAAAGATGGTCTTTTTATAAAATCAGTTATTAAAGAGTTAGAAGAGGTGGACCCAAAACTTTTCCATATAGAAAATGCACTTTCTTCAAATCTTTTTTTTAATTATCCTAAAGCAATAGTTGATATATCTTTATCAAGAAAAAGAGCAATAGAAAACTTCAAAAGGGCTAAAGATGAAAACTTATGATTTAGCCATTGTTGGCTCTGGAATGGGAGGTAGTATGATTGCCTCTTTAAATAAGCAAAAAGATGTAATAGTTTTTGAAAAAGATACTAATCTTGGAGGCTGTGCAAGTACTTTTAAAAGATTTGGTAACTACTACAATAGTGGTGCAACAACACTTGTTGGATATGAAGAAAATCATCCTTTAAAAAAGATATTTGATAAAGTTAATGTAAATTTAGATTTAAAAAAAAGCGATATAGCAATAAGAGTTCTTCAAAATGGTAAAACAATTGATAGAGTAAAAGATTTTGAAAAGTTTTTATCTCAGATAGACAAAGCTTATCCAAATAAAAACAATAGAGTCTTTTGGCAAACAATAAAAGAACTAGATGATAAGTTTTGGAAACTAAAAAATGTATATTATTCAAAATACTCATTATCTTCTTATGTAAAAACAATTAAATCAGTAAGTGAGATTTTTTTAACTTTTAAATTTGACTTATTTAAAACTGCAAGTGGTTTTATAAAAGATACTTTAGGTGATATTTCAAAGGAGTATCAAGACTTTATAGATTCACAGCTTTTGATAACTTTGCAAACTAAATCAAAAGATATCTCTTTGTTATCATTAGCTTTAGGTTTAGCTTATCCTTTCCATGATGTATTTTATGTAAATGGTGGAATGGGTTCAATTTTTGATGAGCTTTTAAAAGATATAGAGACTCATAATAAAGAAGAAGTAAAGTCTATAACAAAACAAAATGACGTATATCTTTTAAAAACAAGAAAAGCTGAGTATAAAGCAAAAAATGTGATATTAAATTCTACAGTTTATGATAGTTCTAAGTTATTTGAAGATGAAAAGATAAAGTCATATTATAATAAGTTTTCATTCAATGACCAAAGTGCTTTTGTAATCCACATGACAATAAACAAAAAAGAAGATTTGCTACACCATTATCAAATAATTTTAGAAAATGAGATTCCAAATTCTATTTCTAACTCTTATTTTGTATCTCTAAGTTCTAGTGAGGATAGAAAAATGTCTGAAAATGGAATAAATATAACTATCTCAACTCATACTAAAGCAAGATTTTGGAGTAATTTAAATAAAGATGAATACAAAAGACAGAAATTTATAACAGAAGAGTTTATAATAAATAGTTTTTTAGAAAACTTTGATAACATAAGTAAAGAGGATATTCAAATCTCTTTTAGTGGAACAGCAAAAACATTTAATCGTTTTATAAATAGAAACAACTGTGGTGGAAAAGCTATAACTTTAAAAACTTTGATTCAAGTGCCAAGTTGTAGAACACCATTTGAAGGTTTGTATAATGTTGGAGATACAATATTTGCAGGACAAGGTTGGCCAGGAGTTGCTTTAGGTGTAAATATATTGAAGGAAGAATTAGATGGATAGTGTAAAATTAAAAATATCAATTATTGATTGGTTATATATCATTTTAATTGGTGCTTGCTTTGGTTTTTTAATATCTTTATTCCTTTATTTTATGAATGAAAACTTACAAAACTTTTCTACAATTTTTTTTAGTACATTAAGTGCTATATCTATTTCTTTTTTTGCTTTTATTTTAATTACTATTTCAAATGACTATATATTACCTAGAGTTAATGAAAAGTTTTGGTATCTAATTAGTTTTATTTTCTCTTTCTTTTCTGGCTTTTTAGGTTTCTCTTTTTCTTACTATATCTTTTCTCTAAGTGAATACAATATAATTAACATGATTAAGCCTTATTGGTTTTATATTAGTATTACAATAGGTTTTTTAACTTTTTTAGTAGGTATGATTCTTCATCAATTTATTTCAATGAAATATAGAAATGAGTCAATCACAAGTGAAGTTTTAGAAACTAAGATTAAAGCTTTAGAAGGTGAGCTTAATCCTCATTTTTTATTTAATGCCTTAAACTCTCTTTCTGAATTAATATATATAGATCAAAAGAAAGCAGAAAAAGCAACACTGGATATTTCAACTTTTTTAAGAAATGCAATTACTAAAGATAGTCTTATCTCTTTAGAAACAGAAATAAAAATGGTTGAAACCTATTTAGATATAGAAAATATTAGATTTGATAATAATATAAAAATGACAAGCTCTTTTGATGAAGATACAGGATATATTCAAGTACCAAAGTTTTCTATTCAACTATTAGTAGAAAATGCAATAAAACATGGATATAAGTCTGAAGCTTTAAATATAGATATAAAAGCTGATGCGAACTCAATTGTAGTTACAAATGATGGTGTTTTACCAGAAGAAGTAAAATTTGGTACTGGACTTAGTAATTTACAGAAAAGATTGCACTTATTAAACATAGGAAAGCTAGAATATAAGATAGAAAATGAAAAAATGAGTTTTATAATAAAGATAAAAAGGTAAAGTTTTGAAAACACTTATAGTAGATGATGAAAAATTAGCTCTTAGTAGACTAAAAAGAATTTTAGTAGAAGAGGGTATTAGTGATATTACTGAGGCCTCAACACCTCTTGATGCTATTAAAGAAGCAACAAAATCAAAGTTTGATATTGCTTTTTTAGATATTTCTATGCCTACAATGAGTGGTCTTGATTTAGCAAACACTCTTTTAGAGATGAATCCAAATACTTTTATTATCTTCCAAACAGCGCATGAAGAGTATGCCTTAGAAGCTTTTAAAAGTGGAGGGATGGATTATCTATTAAAACCAATATCTAATGAAACTGTTAATAAGTGTTTAGAAAAAATAGGAAAATATATAGATACTAAGGTTAATGAAACCAAAAAGATAGTTGCAAAAAGAGGAAATAAAATATATTTAATCTCTTTAGATGATATATACTATATAAAAGCAGATTTAGATGAAGTTATTATAAAAATCAAAGAAACCGATGCCTATGTTAGAAAAAAAATTGGTGATATGGAAAAGATTCTTTCAGATAAGAACTTCTTTAGAGTTCATAGGTCATATATAGTTAATGTTGATAAGATTAAATCAATGCAAAGTATTGAACAATCAAAACTAGAAATATCGTTTGTTGATATAGATGACTTAGTTACAACATCAAAAGATGGTGCAAAAGAGTTTAGAGAATATTTAGATAATAAAACTATATAAAAAGGATTTTAGATGAAAACTATAGCAATAACTGGTTCAAGTGGATTTGTTGGAACAAATATAAAAAGTTTTTTTTCTAAAAAAGATTTTGAAGTTATTTCAATCAAAAGAGAAGATTTAAAAAATAAAGCAAAGTTACTATCAATTATAGAAAAAGCTCATATTGTTATAAATTTAGCTGGTGCAAATATAATAAATAGATGGACTGACTCTTACAAAAAAT
Organism: Arcobacter sp. F155; assembly: GCF_004116455.1. Taxonomy (NCBI): domain Bacteria; kingdom Pseudomonadati; phylum Campylobacterota; class Epsilonproteobacteria; order Campylobacterales; family Arcobacteraceae; genus Arcobacter; species Arcobacter sp. F155. The sequence goes on along the minus strand of NZ_PDJU01000013.1, from coordinate 5,392 downwards.
TATTGTATAGCAGTAGAATTGATACAACAAAAGCTTTAATTCATGCAATGACAAAAGCAAAAGTAAAACCAGAGCTTTTTATATCAACTTCAGCAGTAGGTATTTATAGTAATAAAGACTGCTATGATGAAGTGTATTTTAAATATTCAGATGATTTTTTAGCAAACCTTTGTAAAGACTGGGAAAAAGAAGCATTAAAGGCAAAAGAGTTAGAAATAAGAACAGCAATTTTTAGATTTGGAATAGTTTTAGGAAAAGGTGGAGCTTTAGAAAAAATGCTGCTTCCTTTTAAAATGGGAGTAGGTGGAACTATTGGAGCTGGACAGCAACATTTTTCATTTATACATATAAAAGACTTATTAAATGCATATAAGTTCTTAATTGAAAATATAGATTTAAATGGAGTGTTTAATCTTACTTCTCCTATGCCAACAACGAATAAAGGACTTACAAAAGCTTTAGGAACAGCTCTAAATAGACCAACTTTATTACCAGTTCCTGAATTTATGTTAAATCTTATCTTTAGTGAAGGTGCAAAAGTTTTAACAGATGGACAGTGTGTTGAGCCAAAAAGATTGGTTGATAGTGGCTTTGTTTTTAAACATACAACCATTGATGAAACAATTAATAGTATAGTAAATAAAAAATGAAAAAATACGAAAAAACTTCATTTATAGATTGTACATTAGAAGAGTTATTTGATTTTCATTTGGATGTAAATAATTTAAAAGCAATCACTCCAGATAATATACAAATAACTTTTTTAGAAGAAAACTTTACTCCTAAAGAAAACGGAGTTCTAAAAATAAAAACAGTAAAAAACTTCCTTCCGATAAGATGGGAAGTAAAGATTGAAAAGTTACAAAGACCTAATATATTAGTTGACTTGGCACTAAAGTCACCTTTTAAATATTGGAAGCATTCTCATGTTTTTACTAAAAAAGGTAATATGTGTGAGTTAAGAGATGTTGTAGAGTATGAACTACCCTTTGGTAAAGTAGGAGGGTTATTTGACTTTTTTATTAAAAAAGAGTTAGATGCTATGTTTACTTTTAGGCATAATAAAACAAAAAAACTCTTAGAAAAATAATATCAACATAAACAAAATAAATGAATTTTTCATTAAGAAATAACATAAACTAAGTAATGTACCATTAAGTTTAGATTTAGTAAAATCAAATGAAATTTTCTAAAAGGGAACTGGTTATGAAAAAATTAAGCATCTATACTTTTCTAGTTGCAGCAGTATTATTTACTGGATGTAGTCAAAAAGAAGTTGAGGTTTCTGGTGCAGATAATTCTGAATCTGCATTAAACAACATCGACAACTCAAATATTCAAAATGAGGTTGTAAATGACTCATTAGTAGAGAGTTCTGACAATGGTTATTACTATATGATTAATGGTAAAAAAGAACTTATTCAAAATATTTATTTTGGTTTTGATAAATATAGCTTAACAACAGAAATGAAAAATGTTGCAAAAGAGAATGCATCTAAACTATCAGGTGTTCAAGCAGGAACTACTATTAAAGTAGAAGGTAACTGCGATGAGTGGGGAACTGATGAGTATAACTATGCATTAGGTTTAAAAAGAGCTAAGATTGTAAAAGATACATTAGTTATGGATGGAGTAGACGCAAATGCAATTAAAGTTGTAAGTTTCGGTGAAAGTAATCCTGTATGTACTGACAAAAACTCTACTTGTTGGCAAAAAAATAGAAGATCAGAGCATAAATTAGTAAAATAATTAAATGATCAAAAAACTACTATTAACTAGTATTTTTATTTCTAGTACCTTAACTGTAACAGCAGATGAAGTTTCAGTTTTTGGTGCTGGAGATTTAGACTCTAAAAATCCATATGGATTAAATTCTGCAGAAAAGAATATCTTAAAAAATAAAAAAACTTTAGGTAGCATCGATTCAAAAGTAAAAGATGTTAAATATACAGTTGGCTCATTAAGTGAGAGAATTGATGGTTTAGAATCAATCTATGAAGGTGATTCTCAGAAACTTAATAAAACAGTAATTAAATTAAATGAAGTAATTAAAAAACTTGAAGAAAATTCAAGTATATCTGAAAAAAATAGTTCAGATATTCAAAGTTTAAAAACAGTATCAACTCAAATTTTAACTATGCAAGAAGAAATTTCTTCTCAAAATAAAAAGAATATTACAAATTTAAAGAAAGCAATTTCTAAATTAACAAATTCAGTAAATAAGCTAAATAAAACTTATGTTTCTGAAAAGGAACTTGAGTCTAATATGAATCAGTTTATTACTAGAGCGGAGTTTGAAGCCTTAAAAAAATCTTTAGGTGTAAAAACTAGTAATAAAACTACAACTAAAAAAAAGTCTAACAAGGTATTATCCTACAAAGATAAAGATGCTATGTTAGCAGAAGCGAAAGAGCTATTTAAAAAAGATTATTTTACAAAAGCTATTCCTATGTTTGAAGAGCTAGTAGAGTTAAACTTTAAACCTGCAGAGGGTAATTTTTATTTAGGTGAAATGTGGTATTATAGAAAAAAATATGAAGAAGCAATTTCATATTTTAAAACATCAGCTATGTTATATGATAAAGCGGACTATATGCCAAAACTTTTATTACATAGTGCTATTTCTTTTGAAAAAATAAAAGACTATAGCAATGCGGCAAATTTTTACAACTCTTTAATTGGTATTTATCCAGATTCTAAAGAAGCAAAAATTGCCACAAAAAATTTATCAAGTATAAAATAATTAATAATTTAGGAGAAAAAATGTCAAAAGTAATTGGAATTGAATATACTTTAAAAGATGCTAACTCAGGTGAGCAAATTGATTCAAATGTTGGTGGAGCACCATTAGAGTTCGTTTCTGGAAAAGGTCAAATTATTCCAGGTTTAGAAACTAAACTTGTTGAAATGTCAGAATCAGAGCAAGCTGATGTTATGGTTGAAGCTAAAGATGCATATGGTGAGTTTAATGAAGAAGCTGTTCAAACTTTACCAAAAGAGCAATTTGCTGGTATTGAATTAACTGAAGGTATGTCTTTATATGGTACAGGTGAGCAAGGTGAAACTGTACAAGTAACAGTTAAATCATTTACTGATACTGATGTAACTATTGATTATAACCACCCATTAGCTGGTAAAACATTAATGTTCTCAGTAACTGTATTAACTTTAAGAGATGCAACAGAAGAAGAGATTCAAACTGGTGTTGTTGGTGGAATGGCTGCTATGGGCGGTGGTTGTTGTGGTGGTGGAAGCCATGACCATGGTTCAGAAGGTGGTTGTTGTAGTACTGAACCACAACAGCCTTCTCATGGAGGATGTGGTTGTAGCCACTAATTTACTCAAATTAACAAATATAAAAGGCTCAGGAGTTTCTTCTGAGCCTTTTTATTTTACTAACTAAAAAACTTAAGTATAATAACAACTAAATTAATTTTAAAGGTTTACAATGAAAAAAGTAGCTTTCATTTTTCCAGGTCAAGGAAGTCAATCTATTGGTATGGGAAAAGATTTTTTTGAAAATAGTGAATTAGCAAAAGAGATGATTTCTAAAGCTAGTCAAAGATTAAATATAGATTTTGAAAAATTACTTTTTGAAGAAAATGATAAAATAGGGCAAACTGAATATACTCAACCAGCAATTTTACTTGTAAGTTCAATTGCAAATGCAATATTCAAAGAGAAGTGTGATATTCAACCAGAGTTTGTATTAGGACACTCATTAGGTGAATTTTCTGCTTTAGTAAGTGCTGGTGCAATTGATTATTTAGATGCAGTAGAATTAGTTCATAAAAGAGGTTTATTTATGACTGAAGCTTGTAGTGGACAAGATGCAGGAATGATGGCTTTAGTAGGACTAGATGATTCAACAGTTGAAAATATTTGTAAAGAACAACAAGAAGCAGGTAAAAAAGTTTGGCCAGCAAACTATAATATGGATGGTCAATTAGTTTTAGCTGGAATTAAAGCTGATTTAGAAAGCTTAGTTGATACATTTAAAGAAGCTGGAGCAAAAAGAGCTATTGTATTAGATATGTCAGTTGCTTCTCACTGCGAATTATTAAGAAGTTCTGTAGAGAATTTAAAACCATATTTAGAAGAGTATTTAAAAGATGAGTTTTCACCAGTTATTTCAAATGTAACTACGGAAGCTTACTCAACTAAAGATGAAGCAGTTGAATTATTATCTTCTCAATTAACAAGCCCAGTAAAATACAAACAGTCAATTGCAGCAAATGCAGATAAAGTAGATTGTTTTATCGAATTTGGAAATGGAATTGTATTAAAAGGTCTTAATAGAAAAATTTGTAAAGGTACTGCTACATTAAATGTAAGTGATTTTGCATCATTAGAGAAAGTATTAGGTGAATTAAATGACTAAATTAGCAATTATGGGAGCAATGGAGGAAGAGATTGAACCTCTATTAGCTCATTTTGGTGAAGCTAAAGTTACAGAATATGCTGATAACAAATATTATGAAGTATCACATAATGGATTAGATATTGTTATTGCATATTCAAAGATTGGAAAAGTATTTGCTTCATTAACAGCAAGCACTATGATTCAGAAATTTGGATGTGATACATTATTATTCTCTGGAGTTGCAGGTGGAATTAACCCTGAGCTTAAAATTGGAGATTTAATTATTGCAGATAAACTATGTCAACATGATTTAGATATTACAGCATTTGGACACCCACACGGATTTGTTCCAGGTGGAAATGTTTTAATTGACACAACAAAAGAACTTAGAGATGTTGCTATTGAAGTAGCAAAGGAAAATGGTATTAATGTTATTGAAGGAACTATCGCTACTGGTGATCAATTTGTTCATTCATCTGAAAGAAAAGATTTCATTCAAAAAACATTTAATGCTGATGCATTAGAAATGGAAGGTGCAAGTGTTGCAGTAGTATGTGATTCTTTAAATATTCCATTCTTTATATTAAGAGCAATTTCTGATACTGCAGATGGTGGTGCTGATATTGACTTTGATGAGTTTTTAAAATCTTCTGCAAAAAACTCAGCTGACTATTTAGTAAAAATAGTAAATAAACTTCAAAAATAATAAAACTATTATTAAAGTCATAAATATAACTTTATTTAGTTATATTTATGGCGAAAACCCTAAAAACCCTAAAACTTTCAAAATTTAAGCTTCAATTAAGAAGAAACCCTTGACAAGAGGAGAAAAATCTATTATAATTCCCGTCCAATTTCAGAGGAACGACATCAAAAATGATTGAAAGAGTTGCGAAGGAATAGGAGATCTTTTAAAATTTAGAAGGTTTGTAAATAACTTTTATAAACCGAATATGAAATTACAACAAACAAGAATATATTGTAAATATATCCTTGTCTATTTTAATAACAAAGCTTATGCTTTTACAA